>JBCBHL010000018.1:0-39305 GCA_038525605.1 Bacteroidota bacterium | reverse complement strand
CCGCCTACCTGGATGTATTCTGTAGTGAAGCAATTGATTCGGAGATTGCCTTGACTGCTTTGAAAAAAATAACTGTGGCTGGCGGTAGGTAGAAAAATGTAGTTTAGCTTTTTCTCGCTAAGAAAATCCAGATAATCCCTCGGTGATCCTTTTATTGCTGCAGGTGTAATATGCAAAGTATGATGATTGATCAAAGCGAAAAATGTTTCCTGCACAGATACATCGAAACTGGCAGCAGCAAACTGCCCTATGTTTCTTTGTTCGCTGGAGTTGTTTTCCCACAATTCCTGTTGAAAGTAAGCAATGTTATCAATCGTCTGATGAGTTTGCACTACTCCTTTTGGCTTTCCGGTAGATCCGGAGGTATAGATGATATAAGCAGCACTGTCGGGCCTAATATCTTCGTTAGAAACCTCTGGCGAACCCTCTACTCCTGCAAATAAGCCATTTATTTCAACGATTTGATCGATAGATCCGAATTGACTTCTACCTGCATACTGGCTATTGGTGACTAGACAATTCAGTTGGCTATCCTCCAACATGTGTTTCACCCTCTCCTCCGGGTATTCGGGATCGATTGTAAAATAAGCAGCACCCGTTTTTAACACTGCTAGAATCGCTATGATCATTTCGCAGGACCTGTCCATGCAAATCCCAATGCGCTTGTGACTTCCTGATTTATTGATCAGTCCGGCCAGGTGATTCCCTTGATCGATTAACTGTTGATAAGTAATCTGTTGCTTTTCATCAACTACTGCAATTCTTTCCGGATACTTTATTTCAGCACTTTTGAGCTTCGAATGCAGTAATGATGGTTTCCAGCTATTCGAATTGTTTTCATTGAAACTATCAATCATCCGCTTTTCAGGTCCCGTTTCCAAAACAATATCGCCAAGTTTCATCGACGGTTCCCTAATCAGGTTTTCTATGAGCAGCTCATAATGTTTCAGCATCCTGCTGATGGTAGCGGTTTTAAACAGGTCGGTAGAATATTCGATACAAACGACTAATTCATCGTCTACTTCTTCTGAGAAAGTAAAGTTCAGATCAAATTTTGAACTGTTATACTCGTATTCTACTGAACCGCTCCTATCGGAACTAATGGATGTCTGCTGATAATTGAAATTCAAATAATTGGCCATTATCTGAAAAATTGGGGTTTTACTGGCATCTCTGGCCGGTTTCACCGCATCAACGACTTTAGAAAACGGTACATCCTGATAATCCTGACCTCTGATCAGCTCTTTCTGAGACAACATAATGAGCTCTTCTAGTGTGGTATCATTGCTCAACTGCATTCGATTAATAATCGTATTCGCAAAGAAACCAATCATGTTTTCGATCTCCTTCTGGTTTCTATTGGCAATCGGCATACCTACACAGATGTCGGTCTGCCTTGAATATTTATTGACGAGGACATAAACCAGAGCTAAAAGGAGGCTGAATAGTGTTACATTTCTGTCTTTACAATACTGTCTTATCCAATTGCATTTAGCACTGTTTACCGTGAACATCTCTCTGTCTCCATCACCGCTCAAAAATTCGGGTCTGGGAAAATCCAACGGCATGTTGAGATCTTCATATCCTAACAGATGATCTTTCCAATGCTTGATCTTTTCTGCCATTTTCTCTTCTGAAAGTACTTTTCTCTGCCAAATGACAAAGTCAGAAAACTGTACCTCCATTGGTGGTAATTTAGGAGTCTCTCCTCTGTGCAAACTATTAAAAGCTGCAGTTAACTCTTTTTGCATGACAGTGATCGACCAGCCATCACTAATAATATGATGCAGGCAATAACCCAGCACAAATTTGTTTTCCGAAAGCTCCATGATCTGTACTTTGATCAGCGGACCATTTTCCAGGTCGAATGGCTGCATTACAAACTCTGAAGCGGCTTTGGTAACTTCGGGATCATGCATGCTCTTTCCATGTAATTTGACAACAGAGATAGGAATATCTAATTTCTCCAAAATCAACTGATAGGGCCCATTCTCTCCCTTTCTAAAACAAGACCTCAGTGCATCATGTCTCTGAGTGATATAATCAAATACTTTTCTAACCAAGTTTATATCTGCGCCTGTATTGATATTGACAAAACCAGGTACATGATATTGATTGGATTGCCCTAATTCAGCAAGAAACCACAATCTTTCCTGTTCATACGACAAGGGAATTCTGGCTGGTTTATCTTTCACTTTTATCAGCCTAAGGTCATTTTCTTCGGCGAGAAACTTCAGCAACAAAGGTTTATTATCTACAATGAATTGCTTTATTCCCTCATCGATAACTCCTTTGGGAGCTTTACATAAAAGCTTCCCGTCATCTTCCGACAATTGAACACCTTTGCTTCGCAAATCAGCGATCATATTGGCAATCTCATTCATAATCTTAAAATTCAAGTGTTTCAATTTCCAACTCACCCGCGGCATGGTCATCCTGCGATTCATAAGGTTTGGCAACCTCACTTAGACTTTCTATGTCCGGGTTTTCAAATAACATGGTGATTGTGATCTCTTGATTCATTTCCTTGTTGATTCTTGAAACCAGCTGAGTAGCCATAATTGAATTGCCTCCTATTTCAAAAAAGTTATGAGTAATACCTAATTTCTCTGCTCCGGTGACACTTTCCCAAATAGCAACCATTTTCTTCTGTACAGGTGTTTCCGGTGCTACATACGCCGTTCTTTCAGCCAAGTCAATTCGATATTCAAGCAATTGCCTTTTGTTTACTTTCCCACCTGGTGTCATCGGAATAGCATCTAACCGAACGAAAAGCGCCGGTACCATATACTCGGGTAATCTTTTCAGGAGGAATTTCTTCAAATCGTTGTCCGGTAATTGTTCGGAGCTTTTGTAAAAAGCCACTAATTGCTTACCCATTTTAAATTCTCTGGCGATGACCACCCCTGATTCGATATCAGGATGCTCTACCAGGACGTTTTCAACTTCTCCGGGCTCTACTCTAAATCCCCGTATTTTGACCTGCTCATCAATTCTGCCTAAAAACTCAATATTCCCATCAGGTAACCATCGAACCAAATCACCTGTTCTGTAAATGAGAGTGCCCCCTATTGCGCTGGCTTTCACAAATTTTGCCTCCGTTAGTGCCTCATTGTTGAGGTAACCATTGGAAACACCAGCTCCGGCTATGCACAATTCTCCCGGAACGCCTACTCCCAGCACTTTGAGTGATTTGCTCATCACATACACAGAAGTGTTGTAAATGGGTTTTCCAACCGGAATACTTCTGTTTTCGAGCGGTTCTATTTTATGGTATAAAGAAATGACCGTAGTTTCCGTAGGCCCGTAGGTGTTCATAACTGTGATATGGCTGTTATGCCGCTGCCAGTTGTTGAAGTAAGTCATCTCTGCCTTCTCACCACCTATGATCACCATTCTTAAATTAGAATCTGAGAAGTCTTCTTCTGACAAAGAATGCCAGAATGCAGTTGGCCAGTTAACCACTGATATCTCCTGCCTTTGCAGGATATCTTTGATGTAGGAGATGTTTAGATATTGTTGCTGATCAAGCATAATGAGGGTGGCACCACTCATTAAAGTCGGAAATACCTCTTCTACAAAGATGTCAAAATTGATAGTGGAGAATTGCATTACCCTGTCTTTTTCCGAAATGCCATAAATGTCGATAGCAGCCATGTTATGATTTACGACATTTTTATGGGTAACCATCACACCCTTTGGTGTCCCTGTAGAACCTGAGGTGTAAATGACATATGCCAGCGAGTTTTGATCAGAAGATTTGCTAATTGATTGACTGGCTCCTACAGTCAGAATTTCATCCCACTGTGTATCCATTTTTATCAGGTTTGCCTCCCCTTCAAATGCATCTTGTAAAGCTGCTTCACTTGCCTCATCCGTCAGAATTATCCGTGCACCAGTGTCGTTTCTCATATGCTGCAACCGATCCTTGGGAAATCCGGGATCCAACGGTACATAAGCTGCACCTGCTTTTAGAATTCCCAATACCGCAACAATCATATTCGCAGAGCGGCTCATCCCTATCCCAACTACCTGATTAGTGGAGTCTAACTGACTTTGCAAATACTTTGCTAACGCATCACTCTTTTCATTTAAGGCTTCATAAGTAATTTCCTCATGATCTGACTTAACGGCAATCTGATTGGGATTACTACGTGCCTTTTGTTCAAACAACTCATGAATACACAACTGTTCAACTGGTCTTTCAGTGGCATTCCAGTCTTCGAGTACTTTGGTCTTATCCCTGTCATTAGCCAGCTCAAATTCACTGACTGGCGTATAAAGATTATCAACTATATAGTCAACTGTATAAACAAAATTATGAAGCATATTGATGATTGTCTGCTCCGTAAACAAGTCATCACAATATTCTATTCCAATTGAAAAGTCGCCTGAAGGCAACTCATTGAATCCAAACGTCAGATCAAACTTTGAACTTTGATTTCCCAATGGCAGACCTTCGAAATCGCAATCACCAAACTTCAACGATTTACCATCTATTTTGCCGTAGTTGATCAGGACCTGAAATATAGGAGATCTACTCAGATCCCTTCTGGGCTGCAGGATTTCCATTATCTTTTCTACCGGAATGTCTTGATTTTCCTGTCCATTCAGGATCGCTTTATTGACCTTCTCCAGCAATTGCCAAACGGTGAGTTTTTCTTCTTCGTTTTCAGAAATTCTGATTACCAAAGTGTTGACAAAGAAACCAATGATATCTTCCAGATCTTTGTGATTTCTGTTGGCAACAGGCATTCCGAAACAGATATCGTGCTGTCTGCCATATCGTGAGAGCATCAGATAGGCAGTTGCAAATAGTATAGTGAAAGAGGTAATTCTCTTTTGTTCGACGATTACCTTAAGCTTATCCCTAACGTCCGGTCGTAATGCCAACCCATAATTTTTTCCGCTTCCAGTGTGCTTTGCTGGCCTGAAAAAGTCTGTCGGGATGTTCAAATCTTCATATCCCTGCAGCTGATCCTTCCAGTATTTTATTTCATTTTCAAGTTTTTGATCTGTCAACGTTTCTTTTTGCCATACTGCATATCCGGAATATTGCATTTTCAATGGCGTAAAATCAGGAGTTGTACCATTGGCATATGCCTGATAGCCTCTATTGAGTTCTCTCAGTAAAATACCTGATGACCATCCGTCAGATACGATGTGATGCATGCAGAGGGCACATAAATGGACTTTCTCCGAAATCCTGATCACAATTGCACGGAGTAATGGGGCGTTTTCCAGTTCAAAAGGCCTTTCCAGAGATTCTCTGATCAATCTTTCTGATTCGATTGCCTGATCTGCTTCACTGTATTGACTCAAATCGATGTTTTCGACTTTAAAATCTATTTCGTCTTTGATGAATTGTACAGGAAGATCACCTATTTGCCTAAAAGAGGTTCTAAAACTTTCATGTCTGCTGACGATGTTATTCAATGATTTTGAAAACGCATCAACATCGAAGTTTCCTTTTACTTTAAAGGCCGAAGGAATATGATATTGCTTGCTATAACCCAGCTGTGCTAAAAACCACAATCTCTCCTGAGGGTATGATAAACATACCACTTTGTTGTTCTTCAGTAATTTGATTAGCTGAGGCTTAAAGTTCTTCAGTTCCTGTTTATCTGAATCAGTCAGTGAGGCATTCCCTACCTGGATTCTGAGTGAATCCTCCGAAGCTCCTATCCTAATACCCTTTTTCACTAATCGGCTTACTAATCCTTCCATATAGTTTTAATTCTTTAGTTGTTTTAATGTGTCATATAATGAACTCATGGCTATCCTGTCCATAGTTCGAAATGATATCCTCTTCCTGCTCCGTTACCAGGTTATCGCCCTCCGAGTCTATCAGGCTACTTAAAGCTCTGATGTTTGACTGTTCAAAGAGGTCCTTCAGTGAGATTGCAAACATCATTTCATTCTTTATTTTAGATACAATCTGCATTCCAATGAGGGAATGTCCCCCTATTTCAAAAAAGTTATCCAGCACACTGATCTCACCGACACCAAATGCATTTAACCAGATATTCAATATTTGGCGTTCAGTTTCACTGTCAGGTTTCACAATTTCCGCTGAGCTTCCCGGTATCTCCAGCTGCTGCAATTTTCGCCGATCCAGTTTGCCGCTGTTTGTCCTGGGCAGCTCATCGAGCCTAATAAAGTAAGCTGGCAGCATATATGCAGGTAACTTGGCCGCAGCATGCACTTTCAATTCGACGCTATCAATCTCTTCTGATGATTCAAAATAGGCAATTAGCACATTGCCAGCTAGAACTACTCCAACCTGTACTACACCCTTAAAAGAAGCCAGCGCCGCTTCAATTTCACCAGCTTCAATGCGCACACCCCTGATTTTCAGCTGATGATCTTTTCTTCCTTTGTAATGAATAAATCCATCCTGGTCTATTCTGGCAATGTCTCCGGTTTTATAATATCGGTTTCTCAATACACCTTCAACACTCAAAAAAGACTTTTCAGTCAACTGGGATTGGTTGATATAGCCTTTTGCAATACCATATCCGGCAAAGCATAATTCACCCACAAAGCCATCCGGTAACAGATTACCATCGGCATCCAAAACCATAGGAATCATGTTACTGATTGCCTTACCGATAGGTACTATCTCATAAGGCAAATCTTCAATGAATTCGTAATAAGTGGCATCAATGGTGCACTCGGTAGGTCCATAAAGGTTGATCAGATGCCCGTTTATATTGCTTTTGAGAGCTGAAGCTGTTGAGACTTTCAAAGCTTCTCCACCTGAAAAAAGCCACCTTAAGCTGTCGCATTTTTCATATGCACCTTGTTTATTGAGATACTCCAATAAAGTAGGCGTACCTTGTAATACAGATACCCTGTGTTGTTGAATCTCACTGACAAGCACGTCGGGGTCTGTTTGGTCGCCATTTTCAGAAAGCACCAATTGATTTCCCATCATCAATGGCAGATAAAATTCCCACACCGAAGCGTCGAAAGTCACCGCAGTTTTTTGAATAAAGACTTCATCACTTTTCCAGCCGAAGGTCGATTCCATCCAATACATGTGATTGACAATCGCCTCATGTGATATCTCAACTCCTTTGGGGCGCCCTGTAGAACCTGAGGTATAAAGTATATAGGCACTATCCTGCTGATCTATTTCCGGAAAAGTGGCGGTTTCTGCATCTTTTTCCTGGAAGTTATCTGCGTCGATGAATATGGTATTGATTGATCCAACTCCTCCACTTTCAAGGATTTCTGATATCTCCTGATCGTCATTATAAGATCCTATCAAATAGCACGAACTGCTGTTGCTGATCATGTAGGAAATTCGATCAACCGGCAAATCTTTCGAGGCAGGCATATAAGCCGCTCCGGCCTTCATAATACTTAAAAATGCAATCACCATCTCGAAAGATCGATCCATCAATACGGTGACAACATCGCCACTTTTGATGCCTTTGTTTAGCAGAATTCCAGCCAAACAATTTACTTTTTGGCCTAATTCTTTGTAACTGATCTGCTTTGTCCCGTAAGAAAGAGCAGTATTTTCTGCTGATAGTTCAAATTGCTTTTCAACAAGCTGATGCAAACCTAAGTTTGGTAAGTCCGTGAGAATGAATCGGTCATCCCTCTCATCCAAATCTTCCCCGTAATAGATCATATCGATCGAGCTTGCTTTTTCGTCTGACTGGTCCAACTTCTGTTGGATTATCGACTTCAAACTGTTAAGCAGCACTTCAATGGTCTTTTCGGAAAATATCGTGATATTATACTCTATTCCTATTGAGATGTCGCCTTTTACACTTTCTTCAAACTCGAAAGTGAGGTCGAACTTAGAAGTTTTATTGTGATAAGGGATTCTGCGAAGAGATACTTGCTCTCCTTCTACTAATTTATCTGAGAGCGGAACGTAGTTTACCTGCACATTAAAAAATGGGTTTTTCACGCCATTTCTTTCAGGTTTCAAATGCATTACCAGCTGATCAAAAGATACATTTTGGTGATTTCTGGCATTTAAGATCTGATCATTTACTAAATCTGTCAATTCATTGAAGGTGACAGCATTGTTATCCGGGTTAATTCTCACAACCATGCTGTTGACGAGGAAGCCGATCATGTCCTCCAGTTGTGAATGATCCCTGTTGGCAATTGGCAATCCAATGCAAATATCCTGTTGATTACAAAACTTACTCAACAGCAGGTAAATAGCAGCAAAGCAAGTAGTAAATGGAGTCTGTTTACGACTAGTAGCATATTCTCTCAAACCTCCAGAGAGGTGCTGACCCAGGTCAATTTTGAAAAAACTTCCTTTCTCCGAGTTTTGCTTTTTGTGTGAATAATCTGTTGGAAGATTCAGGAATTGAAAACCTTCGAGACTTGATTTCCAGTATTCAAGCGAACTTTCCGATAGCCCTCTATATTCGTCCTGCCAGGCCACATAATCGGAGTATTGCAGTCGTTCCGGGTCGATATTTACCGCTCCTTGATTGAGCAACGTTTCATAATTTTTCACCAATTCATGGAGCATCACAGTCATGGACCAACCATCTGATATGAGGTGAGACACCACAATTCCCAAAGTCTGAGTTTCAGAACTAATCCCAAATACAGAAAATCTAATCAGGGGTGCGACATTGAGATCAAATCGCTCATCAGTAAACTCAGTTATCAGTTGATCATTGATAGGCTGGTGATGAGTTTTTAGTTCGACTTCAGAAGATTCATGAATTTTAAGGAAAGGCCGTCCCAGCTTATCAACAAAAGAGGTTCTGAATATTTCATGCTGTTCAACCAGTTTTTCAATAGCCAGCTGTAGCATTGGCACATCAATCTTTGTGTTCAATTGGTAAAAGCCTGTGATGTGATAGGCCTTTAAATAACCAAATTGCAACTGCAGCCAGAGCCCTTTCTGAGCTGGCGATACATTTCTCAATCCCTCAAATTTACCCTTACTGATAAAATCGTCTGCCTCATTGGCATCTTTTAAGTTACCTGATAAAGACTGAATCGTTGGATTTTGGTAAAACGCCGAAAGAGTAACTTTTTTCTGTAGCTTACTTCTAATCTGACTGATAATCCTGATGGCGGAAATAGAGTGTCCTCCCAAATCAAAGAAATCATCTGTAATTCCAATCCGATTGACTTTTAAAACATCCTCCCAGATCTGAACTAAGGCAATCTCATCAGACGTTTTAGGTGCCAGATAGCTGGATACTTTCACAGAATCTACTTTTGCCAATAAGACGTCATCAGCAATTTTTCCATTAAAGTTTAATGGAAATTCCGGTAACACAATCAGCTGCGCAGGAATCATGTAACCAGGTAATTGCTTTTTTAATTCTTCTTTAACTACCTCAATATCAATATTTTGAACAGACTTTAAAAAAGCAACCAATTGAATACCTGTTGAGATATGTTGAGGCAGCACTCTGCTATCCTCGACCATTTCAAGTCTGTTGAGTGAAGCTTCGATCTCCTGCGGTTCCACTCTGTAACCTCGGATTTTCACCTGATTATCAACACGTCCGTGAAACAGCAGATTACCATCAGCATCCCAACTTGCTAAATCTCCGGTCCTGTAGCAACGTTCACCATTCGCAAATGCCGGGTATACAAATCTTAAGGCAGTCTCTTCAGGCCGTCCTTTGTAACCTGTGGCTAATCTTGAACCAGCAAAATACAATTCGCCCCTTTCTCCGGTTGTCAACAACCGGCCTTCTTCATCGACGATGAATGCTTTAGTTCCTCTTATCGGTTTGCCAATTGGAATCTCATCGGCTTGTAAATTTCCTGGAATTTTAAATATAGTAGCAGAAATAGTCGTTTCTGTAGGACCATATGCATTGATAAGGTTACATTTTTGACCTAGCAATGACTTGGCCCATTCTCTACAGAAATTTGCACTGATCGCCTCACCACCAACTATCAACGTTTTAAGTGACAACTGCGAAGTAAGCTCATGATTTGAAAACAGGTCCGTAAAAATGCTCTCTGCAAACTTCGGTGCAGTATCAAAAAAGGTGATCTTCTGATTGATCAGATACTCAATAATCAGGTCCGAATGAAGCAGATCATCATCAGCAAGGAATAATGTTGCACCATTGGTTAAGGTACAGAATATTTGCTCTATCGATGGATCAAATGAAAAATTGGAAAACTGTAAAAAGCGGTCCGCAGATGTGATCCCGTACTGTTTGGAAATCTCATAAATATGTTCGGAGATCGCCTTCTGAGATACCTCCACTCCTTTCGGTTGACCGGTAGAACCTGAAGTGTATATGATGTAAGCTATATCTTCCTGGGAAGCTGTACATGAGTCATCAAGTTCAGACAGGTATTGGGTTCCGAATACATCTTCCTCAGTAACTTGTTTTACATTTTTCTCCAGGTCATCCAGAATTTGACTGAACTCGGCATCAGAAGTAATGATACATCTACAATTACTATCAGACAGCATGTAGCGCTTACGATCGACGGGAAGCTGCCTGTCTATCGGAAGGTAGGTAAAACCAGATTTGAAAATCCCTAAGATGATCGCAACCATATCAATGGATTTTGACAGGCAAACTGCTATCACATCACTTCTGTTCAGTCCCTGCCCACTTAAATAATCAGCAACCTTATTGCTTCTTATTTCCAATTCTCCATAAGGAATCGTTTGACCATTGTAGTAAATCGCAGTTTTATGCTGAAAACTATCTGCCGTTTCACTAAAGGACTTTCCTATCAAATGCTTACAATCGGAAGTGTGCAGATATTTGTCAAGCAAGGCACTTTCCATCTCAGTGCAAGCAAGCGCTTCCGGAAACATAGCAGGTTTCCCATTGACACTACTCAGTGTAATCTCCTTCTCTTTTAATCGATATAGTAATTGCTGTATTTCCAAATGCTTATATGATAAATTCCTGTCCATCTTCTTCGTACCCGGCAAATTTGTCATTAGAGGATTGCCCGTCTTCAGTACCTGAATCTTCAATCAGCAAGGCAAGTGATTTGATGTTGGGTTCCACTAATAACTTACTCAAAACGACCTCTACCTGCAGTTCATGATTGATCCTGGAGATAATCTGAGTTGCCAGCAATGAGTGTCCACCCAATTCAAAGAAGTTATCAAGTATCCCAACTTTCTCCAACTCCAGTACCTCCTGCCAGATGACTACCAGTTTCTTTTGCAGCTCCGTTTCAGGCGCTACATACTTCTGGCTGCTTTCCATCTTCACATTGAGTTTCTTGAGTTCTTTGGTATTGGTCTTTCCATTAGGTGTCAAAGGAATCTCATCCAGTTTGACAAATGCCGCCGGAACCATGTATTCAGGTAATCTGGTTCTGATAAAATTCTTCAGGTCATCTATAATCACCTCCGAATCAGTAGTGTAAAATGCTACCAGTTGCTTGGTACCTTTAAAGTCTCTGGCAATCACCGCACACCTCTTCACTGCATTAAATCCTGAAATCACATTTTCGATCTCTCCCGGCTCGATTCTGAATCCTCTAACCTTGACCTGCTGGTCTGCCCTGCCTTCAAAAACAATCTGACCTTCTTCATCCCATTTCACCAGATCTCCTGTTTTATAAAGTCTTTCATTTTCATTGAATGGACTTTTGATGAATCGCTCATCGGTCAGGTCTTCTCTGTTTAGATAACCAACAGCTAACCCATCACCGCTGATATACAGCTCTCCTGTCAACCCTATCGGAACAGGCTTCAACGAATCGTTTAACACATACAAACCGGTACCAGTCAGTGGTTTACCAATAGGTATGTTGCTTTCATAAGATTCTTTGTTAATTGGGTAATAGGTAGCGAACACCGTCGTTTCCGTAGGTCCGTACACATGGATTAACTTGTTTTGTCCCAGCGTTTTAAGTGCTGTATTCACATGATTTACTGAAACCTGCTCACCGCCAAACAGAATTGTTTTCAAACTATTTAAAGTTTCAATGGAATTTTCCGCCAGGGAATTGAACAATGCGGTGGTCATAAAGGAGATTGATACCTCCTTCTCTGCAATATATTTAGACAATTCGCTGACATTCATCATGATGTGATTGGATATCATCACCAAACTTGCTCCATTGAGCAACGCTGCAAAAATGTCGAATATAGAACCGTCGAAAGCATAATTGGATAACTGTAAAATTCTATCTTCAGGTGTTATATCAATGTAGTTTGGATATTTACATACCCTCTGAACATTTTTATGTCTGATCGTGGTACCTTTCGGTTTCCCGGTAGAACCTGACGTGTAAATAATGTAAGCGAGATCATCTGCTGTCACCTCTGCTGTTAACACTCCCTGACAAGCATCAAACAATAGCTGATCTGTATCAACAGATACATAAATCATCTCATCTGAGCCAATCATCTTCAGCTTGGTTAGTAGATGATTGGTTGTCAGTAATATCTTTGAACCACTGTCTTCAAAAATGTATTTTACCCTTTCTTCAGGATAGGCAGGATCTATCGGCACGTAAATACCTCCGGCTTTTAGCACTGCAAGGATAGTGACAATTGTATCGAAAGACCGATCGAGGCATAGCGCCACCATTTCGCCTTTGCGAACACCTAATGCTTGCAGGTATAATGCCATCTGATGACTTCTTTCATCCAGTTCTACATACGTCATCGTACTATTGGAAAAATGAATCGCCACTTGTTCGGGGTTAGCAATTGCCTGCTCTTTGAACAATTCATGGAGACACAATGGTGATGGCTCATAAGTCGTTCCTTCGTTAAAACCTATCAGAATCTTGTCGGCATCCTGATCACCTATCAAATTAACTTCGCTAATTTGCTTTTCTGGTGTTTCTACGACAGCTTCCAAAATAGCTTCGAGTGCATTCATTAATCTGTCCATCGTCTCAGACTTGAACAGATCGGTGTTGTATTCCAACGACAAGTAGATTCTACCAGCTCTTTCAGTGAATACAAAATTCAATTCAAATTTAGAAATATCGTATCCAAGATTAAGACTACCCTGCTGTTCATCAGCATCTCTTTCAGTGTTCGCTACACCATTTTCTCTCAGGTTATCGTCCAGTTTCACATAACTGGCCATTGCCTGAAAAATTGGTGTTCTGCTCATATCCCTTTCAGGTTTCACAGCTTCTACTATTTTCTCGAAAGGCACATCCTGATAATTCTGACTATTGATCAGCTCGGCGTTGACATTTTGCTGCAACTCAGCGAAGGTTCCTTTCGGATCTATTTGTACCCTATTGATCAATGTGTTCACAAAGAAACCTATGAGATCCTCCAATTGCTCCTCAGTCCTGTTTGCAACTGGCATCCCTATACACAGGTCTTCCTGCCTCGTGTAAGTATTCAGCAATGCGAAAACACCTGTTAGCAAAGTACTGAATGTCGTAATTCCTTCAGCTTTACTGTGCTCATTCAATTTACTGCTTAGGTCAGAAGAAAATGCTTTCACAACATTTTTACCCTTCCCACTAATTTGTCTGGGCCTTGGGAAGTCAATCGGCATGGCCAGATCTTCGTAACCTGAGAGATGTTCTACCCAATAGTCAAGAGCTTTTTCAAGTGCGCCATCTCCATATCTTTCCTTTTGCCAAAGGGCATAATCTGCGTATTGTACTGGTAATGGTGCAAACTGCGGCTGCTCATTTTGGGCAAACGCCTGGTAAGAAGCACCGAGTTCTTTCAACAATACTTTCAGCGACCATCCATCAGAAATGATATGATGCATACATAGTCCGATAATAGACCTGTCCGGTTCCATTTCAATGATCATGGCTCTTAAAAGCGGGCCTTCTTTTAAATCGAATGGCGTGTTGACAAATTCTTTGATCAGGTGATTGGCAAAATCCAGTTTGTTATCTCTTTCTTTTAAATCCCTGTGAATAAGCGGCACTTCGATCTCCTGTAGAATATTTTGGTAAGCTACACCTTCAGATTCAGCAAAAACTGTCCGGAGGTTTTCATGCCTTTCTACAATAAAATCGATCGCTTTCAAAAACGCTTCTTTTTGAAATGCGCCTCTTGTCTCCGTAATTTCCGGCAGATGATACTGATGGCCCTGTCCCAGCTCATTGATATACCAAAGTCGTTCCTGAGCAAATGACAGTGGAATCAATTCAGGTCGATCATACTTTTTAAGAGCCACCTGATTCGTGACTTGTTCTTCTGATGCAATCAATTTGGAAAGCTCCGAGATTGTTGGCGCGTTGAAAAGCTGCTTTAACTCAACTGACACCTGAAACTTGCGATTAACCCTGGAAATCACCTGAGTGGCCAGTAAGGAGTGCCCGCCAATTTCAAAGAAATTATCAGAAACACCTACTTTTTCTAACTTCAGCAGCTCTTTCCACATTTCGCTAAGGCTCTGCTCTATTTCTCCGACAGGCGCTACGTATTCAGTACCTGAGCTAAAGGCTACCTCTGTCTGAGCAAGTTGCTTTCTGTCTACCTTGCCATTGATATTCAATGGAATTTCGTCTATTTGCTGGATAGCAGACGGAATCATATAATCAGGCAGTGAAGACCTCAAATGATCTTTTAAAGCTGATTCTGCCTGGTCTTGCTCTCCATTATTTTTGAGACTGACAAAAGCAAACAGGTGCGTGCTTCCATCAATTTCCTTCGTGATAACTGCAGATGATTCCACTAAAGGACTTGCATTCAATGCTGTTTCAACTTCACCTAATTCAATTCTAAACCCACGTACTTTTACCTGAGTATCGGCTCTACCTAAAAACTGAATGTTCCCATCGCTGCCCCATCTTGCCAGGTCGCCTGTTCTGTACAAGTTACCATCGGAAAAAGGACTTGGAATAAATTTTTCGGCTGTAAGTGATGCATTGTTCAGATAGGCTCTGGCAATTCCTTCACCTGCGAAATACAATTCACCTACAGCGCCTACCGGTACCGACTTCATCTCCTCGTTCAATAAGAAAGCTTCGATGTTCGCCACAGGTTTTCCAATTGATGGCAATTCTTCCCAGGTATCGGGTTGTCCTGTTAATGTGTAGGCAGTAACAACATGCGTTTCCGAAGGGCCATACTGATTTTCCAGTTTTGTTTGAGGGTTCAGGGTGAAAAACTCCCTGATCTCACTCTTCATCTTTAGCGCTTCGCCGGCTACAATAATTCGCTCAAGTGAAGCAAATTTGCTGATTCCCTCCGTTTGCAGGTATTCTCTACAGAAATATTCCAAGTAAGCTGTTGGCAAATAGGCAATGTTAATGCCTCTCTCCTGAACAAAACTCAACATCTTTTCAGTAGAATACTTTACATCTTCGGGTACGATATTTAAAGTATAACCACTCAATAAGGCATAAAATATTTCCTGTACCGAGACATCAAAGCTTGCTGAGGCAAACTGGCTTACCCGCTTATGGTCTGCCAACGAATGTCCATATTCCTCATTCTGATATTTTATCAGGTTGACAATCGTCCTGTGCGTTTGTAAAACACCTTTTGGTTTCCCGGTGGACCCGGAAGTATAGATGACATATGATAAACCTGAAGGGTCCATAGGTGACACTAAAACGCCGGATACGTCTTTCATTTCCCGATGAAAATCTTCCTGATCGACTAACAGTAAAGCGCCTGAAAAATCGTCTTTTAAAGCTCCTACGGTATCACTGTGGGAGATCAAAATTTGTGCTTTGCTGTCTTTCAAAATCTGATTTTTCCTCTCAGCTGGATAACCGGGGTCTATTGAGAAATAGGCTCCACCTGCTTTCAGTATGGCGACAACAGCTATTACCATATTCACTGAACGATCCATACTGATCGCAACCAAATCATCCTTTTTACACCCTTTCTGATGTAAGATCAGCGCCAATCTGTCGCTGAGTTCCTTCAACTGATCGAAAGTTATCTCACGCGTTTCATCTCTTACTGCAACTCTCTCGCCAACCGCTGTTGTTACTTCGTCCAGAACTGCCTGCAAGGTCTGCGTGACAGGTTTTATACCTGAAACTTTTTCGATAGCAGCGGATTCATCAGGATTGCTATTAGTTCCCTGATTCAGATCAATAGCTTTGATAGCAGTATCCGGATTGGCTACAAATTTTGTAAATACCGCTTCCATATCGGAAAGCATTCTTCGGATAGTATCTTCTGTGTACAAGTCCTCGCTGTATTCCAGAGAATAAGTAATATCTCCGGACGTGGCTTCCTGAAAAGTAAAGTTCAAATCGAATTTGGAGTACTTATAATCTGCTTTCAGCTGATGGGAGTTTGATTGGCCCGTTGCGGGAGTACCCGGATCATTTCCGTGGACGTTGATATAGTTTAACATCAACTGAAATAAGGGCGTCCTGCTAAGGTCTCTTACAGGCTGTACCCTTTCCACAATTTTTTCAAAAGGAATATCCTGATGCTGCTGACTTCTGAATATTTCTTCTTTGGACTTTAACTGTAAGCTGGCAAAGGTTTCATTATCAGCAATTTGCACCCGATTCACCAC
Organism: Bacteroidota bacterium; assembly: GCA_038525605.1. GTDB lineage: Bacteria > Bacteroidota > Bacteroidia > Cytophagales > Cyclobacteriaceae > JANSWY01. Next base: position 22,890 of record JBCBHL010000018.1, on the reverse strand, counting down.
CGTATTGACAAAGAACCCAATTAACGATTCAATCTCTTTTTGATTTCTGTTGGCGACAGGTGTACCCATACAGATATCCTGCTGTCTGCTGTAAATATTGATCAGTGTACAAACACCAGCCATCAAGCCACTAAAAACTGTTGATCCAGTATTGATACAATATTGTCTGAGTTCCTTAGCAACATCAATGTTTAACCTGCCGGCAATCGTTTTACCACGACCACTTAGTTCCCTTGGTCTTTTAAAGTCCGTTGGCATGGCCAGGTCTTCATATCCTTTCAGGTGGTCTTCCCAGTGATCTAATTCCTTATCTAGCACTTCAGGAGTGTAGGTTTCTTTTTGCCAAATAGCATAATCTGCATACTGTACTTCCAGTTCAGGTAGTTTTACTTCTATCCCTTTTTGATATCCTTCATACAATGCACTCAACTCGCGGGTTAGCACTCCCATTGACCATCCATCGGAAATTACATGGTGCATGCATAAACTGAGTACATGCTGTTCTTCACTCAGTGTGATGAGCATTACTCTTAAAAGAGGACCATTTTCAAAATCGAAAGGTCTTTGTGTAAACTCTGCAATGAGCTCTGTAACTATTGGATCATCTGGTTGCACTCCTGAGAACTCCTTTGTTTCAAAAGCGATGGTAAGCTCAGGATAGATATGCTGATAAGGCTGATCATCAGCTTTTTTGAAACATGTCCGCAAATTTTCATGTCTCTCTACCACTTTGTTCAAAGCAGCTTCAAATGCAGGTAAATCCAATTTTCCTCCTATGAATCTAACACCCGGAATGTGATACTGATCGCCTTGTCCCAGCTCATTCAAAAACCATAATCTTTCTTGCGCAAATGAAAGCGGAATAAGCCCACTCCTCTCCTTTTTTTCAAGTGCTACATAATCAGAATGGTCGGATTTTTCAATGTTCGTAACGATCTCATTGATTGTAGGGCCATTGAAAATATCTCTTAAAGACAGGTTTACCTGAAATTGACTGTTGACCCTGGAAAGTAATTGAGTGATCAGCAAGGAGTGTCCACCTAATTCAAAAAACGTATCATGGATACCCACTTTTTCAACCTGAAGCAATTCTTTCCAGATTTCTGCTATGGCAATTTCTGCAACAGACTGTGGTGCCACAAACGTTCCGGCTCCCGACAATTCCACCTTTTTAGAGGCGAGCAGTTTTCTGTTTACTTTACCATTTGAGGTTAACGGCATTTCATCAATTTCCATAAAAGCTGATGGCACCATGTAGTCGGGTAGCTTGCTGCCCACAAAAGCCTTCAACTCAGTTCTATTGACATCTTTTCCCTTGAACCAGGCAATCAACTGCTTACCTCCTGCTGCTTCTCTAACCACAACAGCATTATTATCAATGCCGTCAAATTCCGCTATTTTACTTTCAATTTCGCCGAGTTCAATTCGATAGCCTCTCACTTTCACCTGATCGTCAATCCTACCCAAAAACTCTATCTGTCCATCATTATTCCATTTAACCAAATCACCGGTTTTGTACATTCTGACACCGGGCTCATAAGGATTTTCAACAAACTTAGAGTTGGTAAGGTCCTCTCTTCGCAGGTAGCCTTTCGCTACAGAGCCACCTGTAATACATAACTCACCGGGAATTCCTGTTGCTACCAGTTTTCCATTTTGATCGAGTACCAGCAGGCCTGTATCATTTGCGGGGTAACCTATCGGAATATTGCCACTATACGCCCTGTTTTCGAGTGGGTAGAAAGTTGAGTAAACCGCAGTTTCCGTAGGCCCATATAAATTAAATAGCCTGCCTTCCCCAACCACCGATAAAACTCTATTCATGTGATTGACAGAAGCTCTTTCGCCACCGACACTGACCATTCTCAGATTTTCAAATGCTTGCGGTGTATCATCAATCAATGCATTGAGTAAAGCAGTAGTCATAAAGGTGATAGTCACCTTCTTCTCAATGATAAATTTTGCAATTCTTTCAGTATTGAAAACTTCCTCCCGGTCGTACATTGCCAATGCTGCTCCATTACACATTGCTGCAAAAATCTCGATTACGGAACCGTCAAAAGCGAAATTAGTCGACTGCAAGACCGTGTCTGTGGGTTTTACATCGACGAACACCATATTGGTAACCGTACCATTGACATTTGCATGTGTCAATTCCACACCTTTAGGGTTTCCGGTAGATCCGGAAGTGTAAATCACATACGCTCTTGAATATGGATCGTCGAAACTTTCAAATTCAGTGCTTTGACTGGCAATTGCACCAGAATCCTTATCAACAAAAACCTTTTCATCGATATCGAAAGCTGCTCCTGGTGCCTGGTCTAGTTCTTCAGAAGTTACCAGCAAACGGGCTTTGCTATCTTGCAGGATGTATTTTATCCTTTCAATCGGATACATGGGATCTATTGGCACATAAGCTGCACCAACTTTCATGATCGCCAGCAATGAAACCATCAGGTTTTCACAAATATTCAATGAAACGGCAACCAATTCTCCTTCTTTTACACCTCTTCTCTGTAAGAAGTTTGCCATTTGGTTAGCCCGGGAATTTAATTCTCCGTAAGTCAGCGTAGACTCTTCGAGTATCAGACCAACAGAATCCGGTCTTTCTTCCGCATGGCTTTCAAATAGTTTGTGCAAACATTTCGGGGTATCATGACCCGCTTGTCGTTTTCCCTGAGCCAGCAATGCCAGTTCCTGTTCTTTTTCAAGCAGGCCAAAATCAGCCAGTTTTTTATCTGCATTAATTGCCAGGCTTTTTAATACCATACTTAGGTATTGAAGCTTTTGCCTGATCGTTTCCTCAGCGTAAAGTTCCTTCGAATAGGTCAATGACAGCACATAGCTGTCTTTTCTTTGTATGTTTAAATCGAATGTAAGATCAAATTTGGCAACCCTGTAGTTACCATCTTCGGGAATCATCGAATAAGCCTTTTCACCAGCTGCTCTATCTCCTGATGCACCGTTTCCTCTCAGGTTTTCTTCGTTAACTGAGTTGACAAGCACCTGGAATACTGGCGTTCTGCTCAAATCTCTTTCAGGACTAAGCTCCTCTACAATCTTTTCGAATGGTAGGTTTTGATAGTCCTGGCCATTGATAATATTTTGATGAATCTCCTGAACTACCTCCTTTAATGTCAGATCATTGATATTGTCATGTTTGATATTAACTACCAAAGTATTGACGAAGAACCCAACGAGCCCTTCGATTTCTTTGTTGTTACGGTTTGCTACCGGAAGTCCCAAACCAAAATTAGTTTGCCTGCTGTATTTGTTCAGCAGGATATAAACACCGCTAGCCAGTAACGTAAACATCGACACTTTCAGCTCAGAGGCAATCCTGTTGAGGGTTGCAGATGTTTCCGCATCGAGCCGAAGGCTCTCAAAACCACCAATGCCTTTAGGCTGTGCAGGTCTGGGAAAATCAGTTGGCAAATCAATGTCTTCTATGTCCGATAATTGATTTTTCCAGTAATCGATTTCGTCCTGATACTTCTTACCTGCCATGATCCCATGCTGCCATACCGTGAAGTCCATGTATTGCAACGTCAATGGCGGAAGATAGGGATTGTTACCACTTGCCAGTTGGCCATATACCGCTGAAATCTCACCCATCAGAATTTTGATCGACCAGCCATCAGATATGATGTGATGCATACATAGTCCAAGCACATATTCTTCAGAAGAAAGTTTGATTATTTTTGCCCGTAGCAATGGCGGCTGAGACATATTAAATTCTTCATTCGAAATTTGAGATTTTAGCCTGTTGACTTCTTCGTCTCTGGCTTCAGGCTCCATACCAGATATGTCGACCATCTCGAATGGCAATTCATACTTCTGATGTACGACCTGAATAGCTGTACCATCGATTGATTCGAATCCGGTTCTGAAACTCTCGTGTCTGTCGATAATAAAAGCGAGTGTTTTTTTGAACGCTTCGATATCAAAATCACCTTTCACTCTTAAAACACCAGGTAAATGATACTGAGCGCTAAGTCCTAACTCTGATAAAAACCATAACCTTTCCTGAGCAAACGACAAATAGGCTATCTTCTTACCAGCCAGATATTCTAATAAAGCCGGTTTGTTATCACCTATCATTTGCTTCTCTTCAGCAGAAATCTGAGCGCCTCCCAACTGTACCTTCAACTGGCCATTTTCTTCAGCCAACCTGATACCTTTTGACACCAGCCCTGTCAGCAATGTATTCACTGAAAAGGGTGCTTTCGTTTGCTGACCTTCCTTGAGGTAATTGAGTATATCAGCTTCCTGACTGCTAATCTGCTCCTTCTCCTCCTCTGTTAAAATAGCTTCACCTGTATCCACTTTGAGTGCCCCTTCCTCTTCAGAAAGTTTAACACCTTTGGCATGTAGTTTAGCGATTAAGTCTGTCATCGGTTTATTATTTAGTTGGTTTTTTTAAAAAGTTAGTTCGTCTTCCTGATCCATAAAATTCGAGATAGAATTACTCTCATCATTTTGACTCATCGTCGGTAATTCAAGTGCACAACCTTGAATAGTAGGTTGTTTGAAAAGCGTACTTAAATGCATGTCGACATTGAATTCATGATTTATTCGGGAGATTAATTGAGTTGCCAGTAATGAGTGTCCACCAATTTCGAAGAAATTATCAACAGTACTTACTTTGTCTATCTTCAGCAATTCTCCCCAGATCTGAGCCAGCTTCTCTTCAATTTCATTTTCCGGAGCGACGTATTCTCGTCCTTTTGTAAAATCAATTTCGAGAGTGGCAAGCTTGCGAACATCCGTTTTACCGTTGTGTGTCAACGGTATTTCATCAATCTTCTCAAACGCCGAAGGAATCATGTATTCTGGCAACTCTGCAGCAAGGTGCTTTCTCAGTTGATCTTGTGAAACTTCGGCATCCGCTACATAGAATGCTACCAGGTAGTTGTTGTTTTCAATGTTTTTCACAATCACGGAGGCCTGAGAAATGGCTTCATGTGTTGTCAGTCTCGCTTCTACTTCGCCAGGTTCGATTCTGTAGCCCCGGATTTTGGCCTGATGATCCGTCCTTCCAATAAACTGGAGGTTTCCGTCCAGCGACCATTTGGCAAGGTCTCCGGTTTTATAAAGCCTTTCTTCAGTGTAAGGGTTAGTAATGAATTTCGCATCTGTCAATTCCTGGTTTGACAGGTAACTGTTTGCTAATCCGGCTCCTCCAAAATACAACTCACCCACGGCTCCCCTTGGAACCAACTTCAATTGATCATCAAGGATATAAGCCGTGGTATTAGCAACAGGTGAACCGATAGACGGCAACAAATCCCATTCTTCCGGCTTATCTGACAAGGTATAGGCAGTAACCACGTGCGTCTCTGATGGACCGTACTGATTTTCCAGCTTTACATCGGGATTTTGCAGGAAGAAGTTTCTGATAGCATCTGTGATCTTTAATGCTTCTCCTGCCACAATAATTCTTTTCAGGTAGCTGAAATCAAATGCCTCAGGCGATTTATTGGCTTCCAGGCAGAAATAGTCCAGATAAGCTGTAGGCAGATAACAAATATCCATTTGCTCACTGCAAATAAAGTTGATCAGCCCGGCTGGGTTCAACTTCAGTTCTTCAGGGATCATCATTAAAGTATCTCCACTGATCAGGGTAAAAAAGATTTCCTGCACAGAAACATCAAAACCAATTGAAGCAAACTGACTGACTTTCCTACTGTTTTCAACGCTATGAGCATACTCCTCATTTTGCCATGCTATCAAATTAGAAATCGTCTTATGAGTCTGTAAAACTCCTTTTGGTTTTCCGGTAGAACCGGAAGTGTAAATGACGTAACTAATTGCGCTATCGTCATTATGAGTATCGTAGGTCGCGCTTTCCAGCTGATCAAAAGCTGCAAGATTATCCAATGTAATTAAGTCGACAGCTTTCAAATCAAAATCAGCAGTAAATTCTGATTTGGAAATGAGCTGTGTTGCCTTGCTATCGCTTAAGATGTATTGTTTCCTTTCAGCAGGGAAGTTGTGATCTATTGGCACATAACCACCACCTGCTTTCATTACGCCCAGCATAGCAACTACCATTTCAACTGATCGATCCATGCAAATGGCTACCAGGTCGTTTTTCCTGACACCCTTTTTGTAAAGGTTTCCAGCTAGTCTGTCGCTTCTTTCAATCAACGATGCGTAAGTAATCTGCTGATCTCCAATTTTCACTGCCAACTGATCCGCTTTCTTTTTCGCAACTGCATCAATTAGCTGGTGAATGGTGTTATGCGAATGATCTGATCGGGTTCCCGATAAGGTCAATACCTCCTTCTCTTCCTGTTGAGAAAGTAAGCTGATTGATGATAGTTTTTGACCCGGATTGCTGGTCATGGTATCGAGAATGATACCAAGCTGATCAGCCATTCTGACGATCGTCTGCTCCGTAAATAATTCAGTTGAATACTCTAATGCTACCGCAATTATCCCATCAGGGTTCTCGTAAAATGCAAAATGCAGATCAAACTTCGAAGAGTCGTGCCCATAATTAAATGGTTTTAAATTCAAACTCCCTGCCTTGCCTGGTTTCTCTCTGTTTACCTGATAATTGACCAATACCTGAAATATCGGGGTCTTACTTAGCTCTCTTTCCGGCTGAACAGTATTAACCACTTTCTCAAATGGTACATTCTGATGATCCTGACTATTGATTGACTCGGCTTTGACTTTGCTTAAAAGTTGTAAAAAGTCCTCTTCTCTATCCAATTGGATTCTGGAAACAACTGTATTGGCAAAAAATCCGATAATCCCTTCCAGGTCAGAGTTGGTTCTATTGGCAATTGGCATACCGACCGTAATGTCTTCCTGGGTGCTGTAGACATGTAACAGCACATAGACCGCAGCTGTCAGTGAGTTAAATACTGTTACGGAATTTTCATTGGAGAATTTGGCTATCTGTTGCGATACCTCTCTGCTGTAAGTTTTCGCTATTACATTTCCTGCTCCCTTCATTAGTAAGGGTCTGGGAAAATCAGTCGGGAGTGCCAGATCCTGATATCCCTCCAAATGCTGCTTCCAGTAATTGAGCTCTTCAGTGAGTTTCTCAGTACTAAGCACTTGTCTTTGCCAGAGCGTGTAATCAATGTACTGAATTTTCAATGCAGGTAAATTGGGCTCTGTTTTATTTAACAGATTCTCATAACACCACGACAATTCGCCCCTAAATACATTTCCTGACCAGCCATCTGATATGATGTGGTGGATCGTAAAGCCAAAGATGTACTGGTTTTTAGCTTTTTCCAGCAGCATGAACCTGATCAGAGGACCGTATGCGAGATTGAAGGAATCTTTACAGAAACGCGTAACGGTCTCTTCAATTTTCTTTTGTTTCTCATCAGGCTCCAAATCTACAAACCTGTAATACTGAATCGGAATTCTCAGGTTTGCATCTACTTCCTGATAAGGGGTACCATTTTCGTTTCTAAAATAAGTTCTTAATGATTCGTGCTTACTAACGACTATGTCAATAGCCTGTTGCATCAAATCAATCCTAACATGGCCGTCAACCTCAAAAACGTGCGGCATCAGATAGTGATCACCCTGACCCAATTCGTTCAAAAACCAAAGTCTTTCCTGTGTGTAAGAAAGAGGGATGTTTTCAGGGCGATCCATCACTGTTAGGACAGGAACGTCTGTTTCCTCATTGGCATCAATTTTAAGTGCCAGTGCTTTGATATGATCAGCTGAGAATATGGTTCCGACCGGTAAGTTTACATTGAACTTGTTGTTAATTCTTGATATGATTCTGGTTGCCAGCAGGGAATGCCCACCTAATTCGAAGAAGTTGTCATTGATGCCAACTTTTTCCACATTCAGCAGATCCTTCCAGATTTTCACAAGTTCTGCCTCCACTTCATTTCTGGCTTCTTCAAAATGAGCGGAACTAACCAGCGTAACGTGTTTACTTTCCAGAAATTTCTTATCCGCTTTTCCGTTGGCTGTCAGTGGGATTTCGTCAATTCTGGTAAAAAGGACAGGCACCATATATTCCGGCAGTAAACCTGCAACATGTTCTTTTAACGCAGACATTTCGATTTCTTCACTAGCTGTGTAATAGGCAATTAGTAAATGATCGTAATTCTGTTTTTTGTATATCACTGATGCCTGGCCAACTTTTTCATGTGAGGTAATCGCAGATTCTATCTCACCTAATTCCACGCGGTAGCCTCTGATTTTGACCTGCTGATCTATTCTACCCAGGAATTCAATATCTCCGTTCGCCAGCCACCTAACCAGGTCACCTGTTTTATAGAATTTTGTTCCCGGGTCGAAGGGGTTGTCAAGGAATCTTTCCTCTGTCAAATCCGGCCTTTTCAGGTAGCCTTTAGCCACTCCATCTCCACCGATATACAATTCGCCGGGAATGCCGTAAGGCAAAGGATTTTTATATTCATCGAGTACGTAAGCTTTACAGTTTGCAAGTGGCTTACCGATGACCACATCCTGATTGTACTTATTGGAAGGCTTGTAATAGTGTGCCGTACAGCCGATTGTAGTTTCAGTAGGGCCGTATTGACTCACCAGATACATATCCACCCCCCTTGCATAAATGGTTTCCACATCTTTGACTGCCAATGCTTCACCCCCGCTGATCACCATCTTTTTGGTCTTGGAAGGAGTGAAATTTGTATCAATCAGCAATTTCAGATGCGATGGTGTCACTTTGATCGCATTGATTTCATCGTTTTCGAAGATTTCTTTTACGAGCTCCTGCTGTGTTCTGTCTCCCCCAAATACATGACAAGTACCGCCATTTACAAGTGGCGTCAGAAAGGTGATACCAGATGCATCGAAGGAGAAATTTCCGTAGAAGGCAAAATGCAGTCTGTTGATATCTATCGATAAGAAGAAGTAATTGTTCCCCACCACATTGGTATAATTGACTAATCCCCTGTGTGGAACAAGTACACCTTTTGGTTTTCCTGTTGAGCCGGACGTATAAATCACATAGGCCAGGTCATCTGGCTTTGAATCTACCTGCAAAGGAGTTCCGGCAAATTCAGCCAGATTGTCTAAAAACTGATCATGGACTACCTCAATTTTTCCCTGGTCAACTTCTGCAATGTTTCTTAATCTTTCTTCAGACATGCCGTCAGCTAATATCAAAACGGCTTCACTGTCTTCCAGCATAAAGCTGATTCTCTCATCTGGGTTTTCAAGGCCAATCGGCACATAAGCAGCTCCAGCTTTCATTACAGCCATCAGGCTAATCATGAGGTGGTAAGTACGATCCATGCAAATGGCTACCAGGTCATTGGAACCGACACCTTTGCTGATCATGTAAGCAGCAAACTTCTCTGCCTCCTCATTTAGTTGTGCATATGTCAGCGATTTATCACCGTCCTTCACTGCTATTCTGTCGGGATATTTGATGGCCTTTTCAGTGAAAACCTCATGTACACACTTGTCTGAAGCGTAGGGTATCACATTGTCATCATTCCCTTTTACCAGCTGGATTTCTTCGGTTTCAGATATCAGTTTGATTTCTCCGAGGATGTTGTCAGGAGCAGCTAATATGGACGACAGCAGCATTTCATATTGCCTCATCATATTCTCAATCGAAGATTTCTTGTACAGGTCTTCACTGTACTCAATCATGATTTTTACATTTCCGTCGAAAGTTTCAGTAAAGGCAAATTTCAAATCAAATTTTACCTGCACGTATTCGGAATCAAGAGATTCGATATCTAACTCGTCGATTCCTCCGGTTTTGGATGATTTGTCAACGTCAGGAATATGCATGTAGCTGGCCATCACCTGGAATAATGGTGTCCTGCTCTGATCACGACTTGGATTGATAGCTTCTACAATTTTCTCAAAAGGAATCTGCTGATATTCCTGCGCCCTAACTAACTCTGTAAAAACCTCATCAATCAGTTTTCTGAATGTCATCTGAGGATTGAACTTCATCCTGGTGATTACTGTATTGGCAAAAAAGCCAATGACATCTCCCAACTCCTGCAGGTTTCTATTAGCCATTGGCATTCCTATGTTGATGCTGCTTTGCCTGGTGTAATAGTGTAGCAGTGCAAACATTGCTGTCAACAATATGGCAAAGGACGATTTTCCATTACTTCTGGAAAACTCTGATAGTCTCATGGCTGTCGCTTTGTTCAAGTCCATCAACTCTCTGCCTCCTCGTCCACTCAGTTTTACCGGACGGGAAAAATCCGTAGGCATAGATAAATCCTCATAATCTTTCAGATGTTCAACCCAGTGCTCGATGTCCTTTTTCAGTTGATCGCCACTGAGCGTCAACCTTTGCCATTGCGTATAATCGGCATATTGAATTTCCAGTTTATCGAGAAAAGGTTCTTTACCTTCCTTTAGTTGCGTGTAAACCGTTGAGAACTCCTTGGTGATAATGTTGGTAGACCATCCATCAGAAATAATATGGTGTGTATTGATGGCAAAGACATGTTTGTTTTCACCCAATTTGATCACTGCCAGCCTTAGCAATGGTCCTGTCTTCAAATCGAATGGATTGTTCACAAAATTGCTGACAATTCTCCTCAGCGTTTTGTCCATTTGTTCCTGAGACAGAACTGAAATATCCTCGAATTGTATTTTAAATTCCTGATTGCTCAGAATTCTCTGATAGGGAACGCCGTCTTCCTCTTCGAATACTGTCCTAAAGCTTTCATGTCTTTCAACAAGGTACTGAAAGGCTCGTTCTGTCAGATCCTTATTCAAATCTCCCTTAATTTCCAATATAGCTGGGATATGATATTGATGTCCAAGACCGAGCTGATCTAAGAACCACAATCTTTCCTGCGTATAGGAAAGTGCAACTCTTTCCCTGGTAGTCTCCGCTTCTTTCAATACTTCTTTTATTGTCATGACTTTGTCTTTAGGCTTGGTTTCGTTTATAATCTTGGTTAATTCACTTATCGTAGGTTTTTCAAAAATTCTTCTAAGGGGCAATTCCAGATTTAAGGCTTTGTTGGTTCTGGAAATTACCTGAGTAGCTAATAGAGAATGCCCTCCCAACTCGAAGAAATTATCATAAATACCAATCTGATCTATCTGTAAAATATCTTGCCAGATCTCTGCGATAATTTTCTCAGTATCAGTCTGTGGTGCTACAAAATCTTCTGAGCTTTCGAAGGAAACTTCAATTGCAGCAAGCGCTTTCCTATCAATTTTACCATTACCGGTCAGCGGAAACAGATCCAACTGAACCAGTTTTGCCGGCACCATGTAATCGGGTAACCGCTCTTTGATGAAATTCGTCAGTTGAGCGATTTCAATATCTTTGCCAGGCAACTTCGGTGTAAAGAATGCAATTAGCTGTTTCTCCGCTCCCATTTTCCGGTCGATGACAACTACTCCTGATACTTTCTCGAATTCATGGATCGCAGATTCTACTTCGCTCAGCTCAATTCTGAATCCCCGAATCTTAACCTGGTAATCGAGTCTGCCGAGGAACTCAATGTCACCGTTTGCATTCCACCGTACATTATCGCCAGTTCGGTACATTTTAGTACCGGGAATAAACGGGTTGTCTATGAATCTTTCACTGGTCAGTTCTTCCTGATTCAGATAACCTTTTGCAATCCCTGCTCCACTAATGTATAACTCTCCATGCGACAGCACCGGAACAGGTTTTAAATATTTATCAAGAATGTAGGTATAGGTATTGTCGATGGGCTTGCCGATCGTTACAACATTCTCGCTTGTCAGGTCAGCAAGAGTTGTATTAACTGTATATTCGGTAGGCCCGTAGGCATTGAAAATCTGTACTTTATAGTCCCTAAATGCGTCAAGCAATTCAGATTCCAACTGATCTCCTCCAAAAGAAATTAACCTGACCGTATTGAAAAACTCCTTCTTTTCTGCATCAGTATATTGATCAATCGTTTGACCGAATGCAGGGGGAAGATTCAGGATTGTAACCTTATTTTCTACTACAAGCTCCAAAAACCGCTTGCTTTCAATGTCATCTTTATCGCGAATGACGATTCTTGCTCCACATGCCAGATAAGGAAAAATCTCCTCTACAGACATATCAAAACTCAAAGAGGCAAACTGAACTACACGATCATCTTTGCTAATCCGATAGGCCTTTTGCATCGATAGAGAAAGGTTCAGCAGTCCTTTGTGTGTAATCATCACCCCTTTTGGTACACCAGTCGATCCAGAAGTAAACAAAACATAGGCAAGATCATCCCGACTGATTTTGGTGTCGGTATCTAGTTGCTCCTCATAAACCCGGGAATCTTCTAAACTGATCAATTGAACACCATTCCTGAACACATCGAACCTGTCGGATTGCCCTCCACCAGTTAAGATTGTTTTCAGGCCGCTTTCTCTAACGATTGCCTCTATCCTTTCATCGGGATAATCAACATCTATTGGAATATAGGCCATCCCCGACTTCAATACGCCGATCAGCCCTATGATCATATCGAGAGATTTGCCACATCCGATACCAATGAATTTTTCAGCTGGTTGCCTGTTTTTCAGCAGGTATGCTGCAACTGCATTTGACTTTTCTTCCAGGTCGCGATAAGTAACAGACTCCTTTTGATGTACTAATGCGACAGCATCGGGTGTGCTTTTCACATTTTCAGCGATCAAATCCAGTACTGTTTGATCTTGCGACAAATCACTTGCCGTCCTATTCCAATCGTTGAGTACCTTCTGTTGTTCACTTGCAGCAAGTAACTGATATTCATCGATGGTCAGATCCGGATTATGAACCAATTCTTTGATAAAAGAAAGGAAGTTTTTGATAATCCCTTCTATCGATTGTTTCTCGAAACTGTCAGGATCGTAGTGGCAGTTAAGCTGCAAATAACTTTCTTCCTCAAATACTTCGAAAACAAATTCCTGTTCACCCTCCTGATGTAGCCCGCTGAGAATTTCCAACTTGAAATGGGGATCAAAACGATCATAAAGCGTTTTAACGCCTTTGATGAAGTTTTGGTAGAAAAATGATACCCTAAACAGTCTCAGTGCAGCCTGATTACCGGAAATATTCAGGTCGCGAAGTACTTTGGTTGTTGGATAATTGGCATGATCTACCGTATCTGCCATTTTATATTGAGTTGATTTCAAAAATCCCCGAAAGGTTTGATCACCTGTGACCCGGGTCCTTAATGATACCATGTAAATAAAATACCCCAGCACGTCCTCAAACCTACTCTCCGGCCTCCCGGCCGTGGGCATGCCAATCAGAATATCTTCCTGCTGCGAATAACGATATAAGAAAGCTTTGAAAGCCGCCAGAAAAAGTGCCGCTTTGTTAATTCTTTCTTCCTTGGAAAAAGCGTTAAGCAGATCGAAATCATCACCGGAAATTGTAGTTTCCAAGGTCGCCCCTCTAAATGACCGCACCCCTTGATTGTGGTGATCGGATGGCATGGCCACCAAAGGCAACTCACCTTTTAGCTGATCCTTCCAATACTCGAAATGTTCCTCTGAGTCTGGGTCAGCAATCATTTCTTTTTCCCATTTGACAAAATCGTCAAAATTTGTCTTGGTCGGTAACGAATCAAGTGGTTCGTTAAGCAGTAGTTTCTGATAGGCGTTCAGCAATGCTTCCGAGAATATCACAGAAGAAGTACCATCAAAAATAATATGATGGATCGTCACCAATACAAAGCACTCTTGTTCAGAAACCTGATATAAATTAAACCTGATCAGTGGTCCTTCGTGCAGATTAAAAGGAATCTTGAATTGGGCCTTCATCAATTCAAGTATTTCTTCTCTACTTAAATGAGAAACGTTTTCTACTTCGAAAAACAGGTCTTCCTGTTCCTTCAAATAGCTGTATGGTACGCCATCCTCTTCGGCAAAAACAGTGGAAAGAATGGGAAATTGTCCGATGATAAACTCGCAGGCAGATCTGAATTGATCTATCTGAAAACCTTCGGAAATTCTAAAACCAAGAGGCAAATTGAAACCCGCCATATCCGGATATAGCGTTTGAAGCATCCACAGTTCTTTCTGTCCTTCAGACAATTCATTTTTTTGTCCACTATGCAACAGTTTCAAAACCTCTTCGGCAGAGTACTTCCCTTCTCGAAATGCCAATAATAGTTCCTCTCTACTCATAATCAAACTAATTTTTCAACCTCCTCCAGGCTTAATTCGCCATTTTTGAACTTCTCCAGTAATGCTATTTCGTCAACAGTTTTTGCACCATCCTGGGCATTCCCGGAATCATTTTTCTCTGTTTTAGCCACTAAATCACTGATGTGTTTTGCCAAAGAATCTATAGTTTGATGCTTTAGCATATCTCTGGCTTTTACCTTTACCCCGAATCGTTCGAGCAGCTCTTTACCGAGTTTCTGTCCCACAATAGAATCCACACCAAAGTCGATCATATTCTTATCCGTTTTGATGTGCTGTTCTTCCAATTCCAGTTCAGCGGATAAAAAGCTCACCATAAATGATTGCAGGTAATCGAAGCTTGTATTTTCAGTCTTCGGTTGAATGGCATTTTCATTTTGTACCTTTTCATTATCTGTGGGTTGGTTAATTTCCCCTTGCTTCTTTGACGTGATCCAATAACTCTTTTTATCAAAGGGATAGGTAGGCAATGACAGTCTGGAGACTACATTATTTTCATATAGTTTTTCCCACTCAACTGTAACACCATTGGTCCAGGCAAGCGCTAGTTTCTTAAAATCATTTTTAGACTTTTCGACTGATACAAGGCATTTCCTGATCTCCTCAACGGTTGGCAGACTCACCTCTTCGTTAGGTTCTTCCACATTTCCGAGAAACTGATAGCCTTCCTGATTGTAATCATCAAACTCTATTTGAAGTCCTTTCAGCAATGATTCTCTGCTGCTGAATAGAATAGCCATTCTTACATTTCTGGCCTCTCTTCCTGTTTGAAGTGTGTAAGCCAGATTGACCAAATTCAATTCTTTCTCAGAATGCTTCAGTAAGGATAGAAAAGCATCTGCATACCTTCTGAGCACCTGCTGGTTATCGGCTGAAAGAACGAACAGATTCAATTGGTCTTTGGGAGCAACCCATTTGTTTGCTTTACTATATTCTTCAATGACAATATGAGCATTTACCCCACCTGTTCCATAACTATTGAGACTTACCCGGCGTGGATATGGTTTGCCTGTGTCATCCTTTATTGGAATCCAGGGTTTGTTTTCTGCCGAAATATCAAAGTGTTGAGTATCTAAAGTAATTTCATCATTGAGTTTTTCAAAGCTGGGAATTCCGGGAATCACTCTGTTTTGCAAAGCCTTGACTGCTTTGGTGATGATGGCCATTCCCGATGCAAATTCCGCATGCCCGAGAACGGGCTTGATAGCACTGATTTTACATTGGAAATCAGGAATTTTAATTTCCTTATGATCTGCGCTTTCCAGATAAGCTTCCTGTATGGCATCAATTTCAATCGCGTCGGGCGTAGTGGCCGAAATGCCATGTGCTTCTACATATTGAATCGTTCTGGCATCAACTCCAGCTCTGTTATAGGCTTTCTTCATCACATCAGCCATGCCTTTGGCACTTGGAGCAGTCAAAGACAAGCCTGTTCCTCCATGCCCTACCGCCGTTCCTTTCACTACAGCATAAATATGATCCCCATCTTTTTCAGCTTTAGCCAGTGGTTTAACGATGATGGCGCCAACACCTTCACTTCTCACATAACCGTCAGCTTTATGATCGAAACTCAAAGAAGTTCCAGTCGGGCTAAGTACGCCCAATGCAGCAATGGACTCTATCTCTTCTTTACCGATAATTACCTGTACGCCTCCCACAATTGCCTGATCACATTCAGCTAACCTAATGGATTGAATGGCTCTGTGTAAAGCGACAAAACTACTGGAGCAATTGGTATTATATACCTCACTGGGGCCGTGCAGATTAAAAATATGTGATATTCTGCTACTTGCAATAGAGGATACTGTGCCGGTAGTCTGTACTGATTCATCGACAGATTCATACTTCAGATAATCGGATTGTGGTATGGCAATGAAAACACCTGTTGTTGACTGACTGAGTTGTTCTCTTGTATAACCGCTATCTTCCATAGCCTCCCAAGATTTTTCCAAAATCAGTCTTTGTTGTGGGTCCATCATTTTTGCCTCTTTGGGAGAAATATTGAAAAACAAAGGATCGAACATATCCACATCTTTCATAAAACCTCCCAGTACAGGCTGATCATCAAAAGCAGGCTTTCTAACCCCGTCGATGATGCTTATACTATTTTCTCCTGCCTTCACCTGCTGCCAAAAATCCTCTATATTCTCAGCATTGGCATACTTGCCACTCATACCAATGATAGCCATCGGTTCATTTTGTGGAACAGCTCTCTGATATGCAGATATTGCCGAATTCTGTTCATCCGTGAACTTTAAATTGACCAGTCCGTCAGTAACAATCTGTTCTTCATCATCTGTTAATCCTAAGGGCAGGCACAATCGGATGCAGTCATTTAAAGTAGATTCATTTTGCTGGCCCGGAATGTGTATTCCTCCCCTGATGCCAGTTTCTTCCCACAGTTTTTTAAGTAGTAATTCTTTGCCAAACCTATTACTTGTAAGCGAGCTAATCGCACTTACAGGAATCAAGAGACAGTGCCCGGAGGCCTGATTTACTACCGGAAATCCACTCGATTTAACAGCTGAATAAATATTGCCGGCCTTGAAGAGTTGATCTCTTACAGCTGATTCTATGTATTCGAAATCCCTGAAAGACTCACCGATAATACCTGACTCTAATTCACTGACGAATCCACCTTCCATTATTGCAAGTGCCTGAATTTCAGCTAGCAGCACTTGATCTCTTACAGCAATAATTCCTCCTACATTTACGCAGAAGTCTTTGGATAAGCTGCCCACCAACATATCTGCCTGCTGACATGTTTCTGTGATTATTTCAAGGACGCTTTTGTCTTCATATCCCTCTTCATGCTGCTGAACCAATACAGCATTTCGGACTATTCTTGTAGAGTCGAGGATCAGTGGTATGCCATGCTCTTTGCTTAACCGGGCAAGTGCTTTTAGGTGACTCATCGACACCGGATAACCGCCAGCGCCGTTATTGCATATTTCAAGAAATATCAGAGATGGTTTCTGACCAGCATTGATTCTTGTACTGATAGTCTCCAAATCAATGCTTCCTCTAAAGATTTCGTTTGAAGAAAGCTCGTAGGCATTCTGACTTGGTATTTCCTCCAGCTGAAATCCATTTTCTACAATGTGATGAGCAGTGGTGTAGAATACCAAATTGGAAAATACCTTACCGGAGTATCGCTTTGCCAATGCTCTGAAAAACAGTTTTTCAGATACTCTGCCCAATTGTGATATCTGTACCTGATCAAATCCAAAGAACTGATCGATCACCAGTTGATAATTTGTATATTCCTCAACCCTGCTAATTAATTCACCGATTCTTTGTTTAACCGTTTGATTTCTGAAATAAACCCATGAATCAGACATGAGGTCAATTCTCACGGACGACTTATCTACTTTGCTTACATCGAAGTGATCTTTGTGATCTACGCTCTTAACATGATGATTTTCAACACTGTCATCCGCTGTAATATGGTGGTTTACATGATGATCAGGAGCATGATGATCAACATGATGAAGAGATACATGTTTTGGGCTTTCATTCTGCAACAGACCTGCGATCTCATGAGAAGGCACACCTTGTTCCATGAAGAGGCTTAAAAATCTGATGAGTAATTCAGGCTCACTGTCTGCCGATCTATAGAAATAACTCGGCTTATTGACAGGCCTGAATTTATTCTTGTATTGTAGGTTTTTATCGGCATTCTCAAAGACTTTAGTCAGGAATGTATCTTTTTGATCTGCCTCTTGAATGACCCGGTAGCCGGCGTTATCGCTAACATATTCGTCTTTAACCAGCACCCAGGTCATCCCGAGACTAAAATATTCGCTTCCTTCTGAAGCAATTTTTTTGATTATCTGCGAAACAGTAAATTCTGTTCCGCCCATCGGCATATCGGATCTGTAATATTCCTGATCCATCAAATACCCTTTCCCAGGTACCTGTCCAATCAATATGATGTTTTGAAGTGACTGCCCCTGATAAGTAAGGAAAATTCTATACCGCTCTTTCCAGTTTCCGGAGTTGAGATCAGCTATGAAAGGTTTAACAGAATGAACATACTTTTTATGCTCACACCATTCCATCACTACCTCTTTAATTTCATTGTTGATTTGCTCACTGATCTCCGTATATTCTATTGTATGACAATCCCCCAGGTTTTCAAACTTATTGACCATGTAGCGAAGCTTCTTCATGCGGCCGCCTTCCAATTTGAAATCTCTGATACCTTCGATGTTTTGCCAAACTCCTACTGGTGTACTGATCCATTGATTAGCCCGCTCCAAATCCTGATTAGCAGTATTGACAGACCAGTAGCAGAATTTATATCCAATTGACTCTGCCTTTTCATTCAATTCCTTGAGTGTCGCAATTTCGTCACCAGGCTTTCCGATGTAAGATGCTCCGTAAATTACCCGCTCATCTTCCAGTTTCAATGTATGCAAGTAACCTGATTGATCGTCAGCAACATAAATAGAAGTCCAAATGTCTAACAGGTATCCATTCGCAAAATGGATTTCTCCAATTCTATTGAGGAGTTGCTTTTGATCTGTACTTAGTAAGTCTTTATTTATTAAGAAGTTAAGGCCATTTACCTCAACCGGATTTTCGATATTTATTGATTCATCAACAGACACACTACTACCCAGGAATTCACTTACCTGCAGTTGATGTTTCCTGATCAAATGATCGGCCAGCTCATCGATATTGGCACACTGGAAGAACAAAGTTTTTGGTAGTGTTCCCAGTGCTTTTTCCAATTGCATGGAAATATCTTTCACCATAATTGAGTCGATACCATATGCAGAAAATGGTTTCTTGGGGCTCATTTTGCCAACCGGAATTTTTAGCAACTCACAGCAAATTCCTTTGATGAAATCAACTAACTTTTCCTTTTGGTCTGATGTAGGTACATGTGATTGCTTTACCTGAACTGCCTTATGAGAACCATTTAAGATGGCACCATTACCATTGCTGCCTGACATCTCTATTGATGAAGTGATTTGCTCGTCGACTTTTGAAATGACTTTTTCCGGTACGTGCTGATGTTGACTCGCTGAAGGTATTTTGCCTAATTCGCCAGCCCAATAACTTTCACCTTTGAATGGATAAGTAGGTAAGGATATCTTTTGGGGGAAGTCCTTTCTGTAAAACACTTTCCAATCGATGATGCCGCCAGACAACCAGTTAGCAACCAATGACTGAAACTTACCTTGCTCCACATCTTCTTTCAGTTTTTCCAATGTTTCAGCTGTGACTTCTGATTCTTCCTCGATTAGTTCCTTACTTAGCTGAATTTTCGTAGCATCTAGCTTACCGCTTAAATATCCTTTTAATAATCCGGAAAGTTCTTTCAGGTTAGTCGCCTCAATGGTCATTCTACACTCCAATGGCTGCCTTCCAGTCTGTAAGGTATGGGCCAGCTGCCCCATTGTGAGGGTCGATTCTTTAGCAAGCTTGTTTAAGTAACCCACGAGATTTCCTGCAATTCTCTTAAGAGCATCCTGATCCTCTCCCGATAACACCACTAACCTGCTGATATTTCTATCGACTGGATTCTTCACTGAATCATTGTGCTTTGAGATCACTAATTGCGCATTAGATCCTCCTGCACCAAAGGAGTTTAACAGCGTATTGAATGATTCGTCTTTAGCTATTTTCTTGATTTCATTTTGAATATAAAACGGGGATTCGTTCAGGTCAATTGCCGGGTTCAATGGCTCTGAATTAATCGATGGTACCAATTCGTGATGCTTGTACTGTAACAGTACTTTCGTTACCTGAGAAATTCCTGAGGCTGCTTCGCAATGACCGATATTGGATTTAACCGTACCAACGGGAATACTTTTCTTCAGATCTTTAAATGTCTGATGAAGTCCTCTCATTTCGATTGGATCGCCTACCTGTGATCCATTGGAAGCTGTCTCGATGTAGTCGATCTGATCCGCAGAAACCCCAGCATCTTTCAATGCAGCTGTTGCCAGCGTTTTCTGTCCTTCCTCGTTAGGAACAGTAAAACCGGTAGAACGACCTCCGTGGTTGATATATCCACCTTTGACAACTCCGTAAATATGGTCCTGATCAGCTATCGCATCAGCAAGCGGCTTAATCAATACCGTTCCTACTCCTTCACCGGGCACATATCCTTCTCCATTTCCAAGACTTTGACTCTTACCTTTAGTACCGATCATACCGCCATTACTCAACCCTACCCATTTGGATGGATGCAAATTGAGGTTAACACCCCCGGCAACTGCATACTGACACTCACCTCTTTTGATGCTCTCACAGGCCATGTAAATTGCCGTAAGAGAAGATGAGCAAGCAGTATTGATCACCAGACTTGGCCCTTTAAAATCGTAGAAGAACGATAGCCTGTTGGCCAGCGACCAGTTACTGTTATTCAAAATAGCGGCTGCCTGATTTGAGTCCTTGGCTACCAAAGAATACTGATTGATCATATTCCCGATGAAAACACCCACTGATTTCTCGTTTAGCCGTGCTGGAGTATAAGCAGCATCTTCGATCGTAGACCAAATGACCTCAAGTAACAGGCGTTCCTGCGGGTCCGTATTTTCAGCCTCACGAGGCGACAGGTTGAAAAACAACGGACTGAATTTATCCGCATCTGCAATAAACCCACCCCACTTACTACCGGTCTTGGTTTTATCAGTTTTGTTCGTGCTAAAGTAATCATTGAAGTCCCATCGCTCTTTCGGTACTTCGGTAATACAATTTTTTGCACCTCGCAGGTTTTTCCAGAACTTTTCCAAATCCTTCGATTCGGGATACTTTCCGCTCAGGCCAACAATGGCCATTTCCTCCACTCCACTATTATCAGATAGTGATTTAACTGAATCCTCATTTGGCTGATGACCAACCTTCGACTCTATTTTTGCACCGTTTGCCTGATACGGTTTGCTCAAATGAACTTCCGGTAACTTTACATTAGAAGCATTGCTTTTATCAACTGATGCAAAGCTTGATAAAGCTACCAATTGTACTTTCCCATTTGATTTGATCTCAGTCTTTTCCAGAACCGGATTGCTCACTAATCTTACCTGTGGTTTTGAATCTTTGATCGCTATTGGCTCTTCAATCGTTGCTTTCCGAACCTCAGTCTCTCCTTCATTTTTACTGGTTGTTACGGGTAAAACCTGTTCCGAAAGGTAATTAGCCAGCTTTTCGAGGTTGGCATAGTCGTATAAACTGCCCGCCTCAATTTCCGTTTCGTATCGATCATTGATCTTTTGTACCAATTCTACACCAACCACAGAATCGAGACCAATAGTTGAGAATTGGGTATTATCACCAATCTTCTTTTCATCGAGGAATAGTATTTCAGACAGTTGGGCTCTGAGGAAAGACTTCAGTTCATCCGTCTTCTCAATCGAAGCTGTGTTACTCTCGACTTCCTTAGATGTAATCTCTTCAGACTCTTCTGCTAAGGACGAGATTGAATCGGTGTCTCCTAATTCTTCTGCTATGTAGGCTGTCAGCAATTGCAGGTTATTGTATTCGTACAAGCAGCTTGCTTCCAGTGCTAAATTATAATCAGTGTTAATAGCATTGATCAGTTCAACTCCTACGACAGAGTCAAGTCCGATTTTTGAAAATTCCTTTCTGTCTGTAATGGTATGCTGATCGAGAAAGAGTATTGCAGAAAGTTTTTCTTTCAGATATTTTTTCAATTCAGGGTATTCAGTGGCTTTTTCTTCAGTTGAGTTCTCTGTATTAAGCGAAACTGGTTTTTCTAAGACAACCTCACTAGAAGGCATTCCAGCATCAGACAAGGAATCAGCCAGGTGATTTGCCAGTGATTCGATAGTTGGACAATCGTAAAAGACCTGCGCCTCCAATTGAAGATTGTAATGGTCATTGATCTTTTGTACCACTTCAACTCCTACCACGGAATCAAGGCCAATTTTAGAGAACTCTTTCTTATCGGAAATCTTACTTTCTTCGATGAATAGTACGGAGGCCAGTTCCTTTCTGAGGAAATTCTTAAGCTCATCAGTGCTTCGAACAACCTGCTCTTTCGTCTGAAGTTCTGCTCTTTTGATTTCTTGATTTTCCTGTTGTTCGGGTACTTTTTTGCTTGTAACCAGCTGACTTACCTGCTCTACTTTTCTTTCAATCCAGCATCGTACCTATTCGAATGGATACGTGGGTAGAGATACTTTTTGAGGAATGGAGTTATACAAAGATTTCCAATCAACTACCTGACCATCGATCCAGTTTTTAGCAATTGTGTTCAAATCACTACTGGAATTTTTAGATCGGGATGTCAGTTCCCCTTTATTCCGGAATATCTGATCAGATGATTTATCTTCAAGAAACTCCGAGCATAGCTTTACCAGAGATTTAACATCCCATGCCATCAACGCCACACGATATTCATGACCTCTTCTTCCTGTCTGAAGCGTGTAAGAAATCTGATCGAGTTGATAATCCTTTTTCACAAGATAACTCCTGAGGTCACTAACAGCTATACGTAGCTGTTTTTCGCTTTTTGCTGACAAAGGAATGATAGCAGGAGGTTTATTGTCAGAACGTCTGTTTTTTACCGGATAGTCTTCCAAGACCAAATGGGCATTGGTACCGCTAAATCCAAATGAACTTATTGCTGCTATTCTTTTTCCATTGACAGGTTTCCATTCCTTCAATGCAGTATTGACGTAGAACGGTGAGTCCGCAAAATTGATATGTTCATTAGGCGTATTAAAATGCAGAGATGGCGCCAGCTGAACATGTTTCATAGCCATTAGTACTTTGATCAATCCTGCTACTCCGGCAGCTGAAAGCGCATGACCTATATTGGTC
>JBCBHL010000017.1:0-39947 GCA_038525605.1 Bacteroidota bacterium | reverse complement strand
GATTCAGATAAACAGACTTACTATTTGCCTGATTTTTAGACTAAAACAATCAAATAATCGGTAAAAATAACCTTAAGTTAACAATTTTGACCAATCCAAAACTGTCGATTATATTCCTTTATCTGCCATTTATTACCACTTTTCCGATTTTATACAACTGATTCTGGTAGGAAGGAACCGTAATTTTAATGACGTAAAGACCTGAACTTAAATTAGTTACATCTATCTTCTTTACGCCATTGCCCAGGTTACTGCTATTGATTCGTTCATCGTAGACCACCTGCCCGCGCAGGTCTATCAATTGAAAGTTGATCTCATAATTTCTCCTTGCCTGTACAGCAACAAACATATGGTTATTGGTGACAGGGTTTGGATAAATGGATAGTTCCTGCAGGTAGTCGTAAGGAACTCCTGTTTCTTCTACTTTCTCAATGACGATTCCATCTTCAAATACGGTAGCTTGCAGACCTATGCTGTTTTCATCTAGGTCTTCTCCGATTTCGAATTCGGTGAAAGAGCTCTCATCAATCGGAATACCGGGAAATTCAATAAAAATCCGATAGGTACCGACCGGAAGGTTTCCAAAGCTAAACATCCCTTCATCATCGGTTTGCGTGTAAGCGAAGAGTTCAAATTCTTCGTCGAGTGTTCTGTTGCTGGAACGTCGTCTTCTCAGTGCTACTCCTACTCTTCTCACCCTCCTTCTGGCTTCTATTCTTCCATCTTCCGGAAAATCCGTAAACACATCTCCGAAAATTGTGCCGTTACCTTCACCGGGTAGTGGTACCGGGGGCACTTCTTCAATCAGAATATCAAATCCGGTAGTATCATTGTTTAACTCGATGATATCTGCCTCATCCCATTGAATGGTTCTTTCAAAGTAGGTAGGAATGTAAGTTTCAGCATCAAATGGATCTACTACCAGAACGTAATCTGCCAGTGTATCCGAAAGCTGATAAAAACCAGTAGGGGATAAAGGAGCTACTGCCGCTTCCTCGTATGCTCCACTCTCTGTCACCTTAAGCAGCTTGACTGATCCTGCACTCAGATTTTGCGTTTCGCTAATACTGATTCTACCATTGATTGAAGCTTCTGCCAATATCGTCCATTGCTCGCTAAATATTTCCAGGTCTGTGATGACCGTATTTTGAATTCTACAAAAATACCGCCCCATATTGGATCTGTTCAGATCAACAATCTGATATTCGAATGAATTTGCACCGTCAATTTCCTGACCATCAAAAAACCACTGGTACCGACTGTTGGGACCATCATCAGGCACACTAACAGTAAAATCAATACCCGATTCTCTCCTGATGTCATCACCCGTATTCAGGACTGTATTCTGTGGTTCATAATTGAGGATTCCTCCTGTTCCATAAGGTTCGATGCTGCTGAAAAGCAGGTTGTTATTGCTAATATCGAAGGTTGTAAGAGCAGGTAAACCAGTAAGGTCGGGAATACGCTCAATTTTATTATTCGCCAGGTTCAGGGTCTGAAGGCTTTCAAGCTGATCGAGCTGGTCGGGAATAGTACCGGAAAGCTCATTACCTGATAAATCCATGGTAAGTAATTCCGTTAGTGATCTCAGTTCCCTGGTCAGCTGACCTGCCATTCCGCCATTTCGGATGATCAGTGAACTAACCCGTCCATTTCCATTGACAGTAATGCTGTCCCATTGATCTAAAGGCGTATCGGCCTGTGTCCAATTAACAGAGGAAGTCCAGTCACCGGGGTTATTTTGTAACAAAGTCACCAGTGCTAAAGAGTCTGCCAGACGTCCCTCGTTTAATTCGATTCCCAATGTAAAAAATGTGTTATTGCTCTTTTGTTCCGAGGTAACACTTCCGTCATTGGCATCTCCCGTTACTGCTGACTGACCAAAACTGGTATATTCTCCTCCCAGGCTATTCGCTCCTGCCACCACGACATCACTGACATCAGAAATAAACGATTCATTTTTGATCGTGAGCTTTACTTGTGCGTCCGTAAATATTCCGGACAGCAGTTCTCTTCTCCAGTATCGTTCTGTTGACAAATCCGTTAATCCGAAACCAGGAATGGATGTGGGATTAGGTTCTGAAACTGTTATCCCTATTACAGGAGAAGTTCCTGATACATCGAGTAACTCAACTGGTGCATAGTTACCATTTCTCCCTACAGGGAAAAATAAGTCTCCCGTGCCGCTGGCATATAAAATTCCCTCTATGTAAGAATCATCCCATCCACCCGAAACAGACACTCCTTCCCTCAGTAAAAATGATCTGTCCGAAGGTACTTCAGCTACTCCGGATATCAGGATCAGTGAGCTCAGTATTTCGATATCAGAATTGAACACTTTTCTGCCTCCGCCTTCCAGTTGCAGGATGTAAAATGTTTGTCCACCGTGATTTACCTGCTGTACAGCATCACTATTGAGGATGAAAATTCCGGCATCAGCGATGTAGCTGTTACTGTTTGTCCAGTCACCGCTCACCGAGAATGTACCATTATTCCTTAAGATTCCGTCATTGAGTGCTTCGCCATCTACAGTCAGCACTGCCCCGGAAGTGATTGTGATCGTTTGTCCGTCATTGGTGAAAAATGCTTGCCCACCTGCCTGATTGACGATCAACCAACACGATATGATGCTCAGTACGATATGTCTGCTAAACCTTTTCATCATTGTAATTGGTTTAGAGATTAGTCTGCTTTAGTTACCGTGTAAGTAATTCTCACACCGTGCAACTGAAGTTGATTGCTGTTGTCGTTGGCAACAAATTCCAGGTAATAGGCAAAGTTGCCGTTATCAACAGTACCATTTCCAATGGCTGTCGTACTCAGTGGGACCACAGCCGGACTTGAGTCTGCCTGTGTTGTCTGGACTGTCGCTATCTGTTGGAAAGAATTGGAAACTCCCACTTCTGACCTGTAAAAATCTACTCTTACAAAACTATTCGTTTGCGCAACATCATTATCAACCACCCAGGCCTCCAGCTGAGTGATAACAGCTCCATCCGGTAGTTTTACAGGTGCAGAAGAATAGGCCTGCCCCAATCCACTGCCATTCTGATAGAAAATGTGTCGTGTGACAGCATTCGTTCTAACAATCTCAAAAGTCTGCCCATCGGATCTGTTGGCCATGAATTCAATAGGATGATAACTCAGTTGTTTTGTTTTCGCGCTAGCATACTGAAATTCATTGGCTGCCGGAATTTCAATATTTCCGCCTACTTCCAGTCGTTCTGTTCCTATTGCCGTGCCAATACCTACATTGAAGCCATTACTAACGATATTGGAGTTGGAAAGGCCTGAACCATCACCTCGTGGTACTGAATTACTGGTACTAAAAGTAGCGGGTGCTGCCCATGTCAACTGACCTCCGGACCCGTATCTGAGAAATTCCCCAACCGCACCTGCATCGGAAGGTAGCGTTAGGGTATATGAGGATCCTACAGTTGTTGATCCTTGTATGGTCACGTCTGCCGCACCTCCTAGTCCCTGAAAGGTTACGTTTCCTGTCTGTGAACCGGTGGTTTGTAAGAAAAGTGAACCTTCGGAGACAACTCTACCATCTGTACCCGTGGAAACCACACCACCGGGGCGTAGAACCAAATCACCACCCTGCGTATCACCTGTTCCTGCTTCAAGTCTGAGTTCATAACCATTACCAACGTTATTCTGCGGTAAACGGATCACCTGATCGTTTTCACTCTCGATATTTAAACTACCCGGCGAAAAGTCGATCAGACCTCTCACTCTGATTTCAGCTGAGTCCACATCCATGATTGATTCAAAATCGCCATTTACAACTGTTCCGGCAGGACCTCCATAGAGTTTATGAAATTCAAATCCAGAGCTATCCGACAGTACAATAAAAGAACCTGTGCCTGTTACTGTTCTTTGAAATACGGTGGGACTTGTTGCATGAAAGTTATTGGAGATAATTCCAAAGTTTGCGCCGTTTTGACCGGTAAAACTAAAGATATGATATCTATCATCCATTTGAAGCTGAGTAACTGGTGCACTATTCCCGATTCCGATGTTACCACCAGCACTGAAAAGATTGGATGAAACCAGACCTGAACCATCACCTACCGGGATTTCTCCCACAGCATTAAAAGATGCCAGAGAGAAAGCGTCTACTGAATCGCCAAGCTGAACCAGCGTCTGCAGAATAGTTTGATTGTCTAATAACACAGGATGAGAAAGCATCCCTAAATCGATACTTCCTTCGCCTACTCCTGTTAAAGTTTGTAGCGCTTCCTGATTAACTTTATCAGTAGCAAAAACATCTACTGAATCTCCCAGCTGAACCAGTGCGTCGCGAATAGTGAGATTATCTTGTAGTACAGGATGAGAAAGATTGCCAAGATTGGTATTTCCGACACCCACACCTGTCAAATCCTGTAAATTCTGTTGATGAATGGCCTCTGTAGCCATCGTGACCGTTCCTCCCGTTAGGGATACATCTGTTAGGTTAGTAATGGACAATGCGCCTGCGTCATCGCTAACCAATAAAACATCTTCGATCGTCTGAGATTCGAATGAAGCATCAAATGCTATCGGTTCCCAATTTCCACTACCGTTGTTCCAGGAAAGCAGGTCTCCATCAAGTGCAGTTCCCTGCTGTAATTTTGTCAATGCTAAATCTGAAATTTTCGCATCTGTTACGGCACTATTAAGGATTTTTGCAGTATTTACTGCATCGTTATTAATTGTAAGACCAGCCGTATAACTACCGGAAATATCTCCAACGGCAGGCGAAGCGCTTTGTAATACATCGTCTGTAGCATCTACATCTCCCAGATTGGTAATTACATTTCCTGTCAGGTCAATACCAGTTCCCTGAGTATATACCTGTCCGTCATCTGCTGATGGCTCCCATTCGCTTCCATTCCATTTCAATACCTGTCCTGTGGTTGGCGCAGTAGTACTTACAGCATTACCACGGATTCCACCTACTACTGTATTGGCAAAATTCCCGGTTACATCACCTGCCGCTACCGAACCGATTGTCAAATCATCTGTTGCATCCACATCACCCAGGTTGGTAATCACATTTCCTGTCAGGTCAATGCCTGTTCCCTGAGTATATACTTGTCCATCATCTGCCGATGGCTCCCACTCGGTACCATTCCATTTCAATACCTGTCCTGTGGTTGGCGCTGTTGTACTTACGGCGTTACCACGGATTCCACCTACTACTGTATTAGCAAAATCCCCGGTCACATCACCTGCTGCTACTGAACTAACTGTTAAATCATCTGTTGCGTCAACATCACCCAGGTTTGTGATCACATTTCCGGTCAAGTCAATACCTGCTCCCTGAGTATATACCTGTCCATCATCTGCTGAAGGTACCCATTCGGTTCCATCCCACTTCAATACTTGTCCTGTAGTTGGCGCGGTGGTACTCACAGCATTGCCTCCGATTCCTACTACCAAAGTATTGGCAAAATCTCCTGTCACATCACCAGCTGCTATCGAACTGGTTGTGAGGTCATCGGTGGGATCAATATCTCCGATATTGGTAATGGTATTGCCTACGATATCGATTCCTGCACCAGGGGTGAGGGTCACCGACGATGTTATCCAGGATCCGTTGTACCAAAAATACATGTTACCGTCATCCGTATCGAATACGGTGAGGCCATTATCCGTGTTGGTTAAAATGGAGGTAAGAGATGTTGCAGTTCTTTGTGCTGTTGTCATACGGGGTAGTAACAGCCCCTGATCACCAGTGGTAACTAATTCTAAAACAGCATTTGGGTTGGGTGTGCTTGTTCCTATTCCTACAGATCTTTGAGCAGTAGCAAAGAAAGTCACTAGCCATATGAATGCGCTAGTCAACACCACTTTTCTGAAAACTCTGGCTGGATTTTTCATCATAGTAGTTAAATAATTTTGGACTTCTAATATTCTATTTTTTCAATAATTAATTGTAAAATAATAAGTAATCATGTAAAAATTAAATTTAATCCTGCTTTATTAGTTTAAACGTCGTGGAAATGGTTTGATCATTCCGGTCGATCATTTGCAATAAATACAAACCATTTTCTAACCTTGAAATATCCAGAATTTGCGTTTCTCCGGATCGATTTATTCCGATTCTTTCCATAATATTCTTTCCGGAATAGTCGATTAATCGAATATCGATTTCTCTGCCAGAAAGGTTACTGAAATCTACTGTAACCGTACTTGTTGCGGGATTCGGATAGATGGATATCAGCTTCATCAATCCATCGTTTACATTGGTGGGATCGGGGCTAACGTCGTTGACGACAATTTGCCCGTCTTCTTCCGCGACTGCTTCCAGAACAATTCTGGTTTCCTCATCTCCCTCAGGGATTTCAAATTCCACAAATGAGTTCAAATCCAGCGGAATACCCGGAAATTCGAAGCTGATTCTATACACTCCGGAAGGTAGGTTGTCAAAAGCAAATTGTCCTTCATCGTCCGTTTGTGTGTAAGCAACCAATTCAAATTCGTCATTTTGCGGTCTGTTACTGGAACGCCGTCTCCTCAACGCAACTCCTACACGCCGTACTCTTCTTCTTGCTTCAATCCTGCCATCGGTTTCCTCGGTGAACTCCTCTTCAAAGATTCCTCCTACCTGACCTGCTCCTACAGTTTCATCAGGGTCCAGAACCATTCTGATATTTGCCGCTTGTCCTGCGTCTCTCAACCTGATGGTATCTGCCTCGTCCCATAAGAAGCTCGATTCAGAATAAGTAGGAATAAATCGAATGTCGTCTGTGGTAGCTACGAAAATGTAATCAGCAAGCTCCACACTATCGTATGAATAGGTACCATCGATAATCTCTGCAATTTGAGGCAATGTATCATAAGGCTGGTTATTCGGTCTGATTCTTAAACCTAGCACGGTCCCTGATGTAATTTGTTCATCATTGATGCCCGTTACCGTACCATTGATAGAGGTGATTACGCTCAAATTTGATGGAACTGATTCGATGACCAGGTCGCTTACCAGATCGCTGGAGATACTACAGGTATACTGGCCAATATCAGTAATTGACAAGTCCTCCAGCACCAGGTGAGTAGAGTCGCCGTCTGGAATCAGGTCTCCGTCTATAAACCACTGATATTGATTCTGACTACCTTCTAACTCGATAGAAAATGTGATATTTTCACCTCTGGCTATTCGAAGAAATTCTTCCGTTCCT
Organism: Bacteroidota bacterium; assembly: GCA_038525605.1. Taxonomy (GTDB): domain Bacteria; phylum Bacteroidota; class Bacteroidia; order Cytophagales; family Cyclobacteriaceae; genus JANSWY01. The sequence goes on along the minus strand of JBCBHL010000017.1, from coordinate 32,781 downwards.
GGGATTGTTTGTTCTAAATACTCGAATTCTGTTACGCTCAGATTTTGCTCCAGATCGGCAAACTGAATTTGATTTTTAGATACCTTCAGCGTCGTAAACTCAGACAAGACAGTCATATCCGGAATACCTGTTATCTTGTTATCAGAGATATCGAGAGAATCCAGGTTCAGGACTCCCGTTATGGCGTCTGAGACTTCTCCGGATAAGTTGTTACCGGGAAGTGAGACACCTACAACTCTTGATTGAGACTCATTCATGACCACTCCTTGCCAGGTGGTAATATCACCAGAAAGCCATCCGTCATTAATCGTCCAGTTATCACCGTCGGTATCATTGTAAAACTGCGTAAGAGAGGCTATGTCTTTGTCCAGTGAGGAAACTACTACCACCACTTCATTAGAACTGAGTGTTAATCCTGGTACAAGACTACTCGTAACTTCCACGCGGTAGGTCGCATCATCTTCAAACTGAGCTGAGGCGATAGTCAATACCGGCGATATCTCATCAGCGATAGCCACTCCGTCTTTAAACCATTGATAGTCATTGGCCGAACCGCCAACAGTTCCATCAATTGTGATAGGCTCTGATTCGGAAACCGTAATGTCTTCACCGATAAACACTTCCAATTGTGGTATATAGGAGATCCCTGAAATTCCGGCAACCGGCTCCAGGTCATCGAATTGAAATAAGTTGTTTTCCAAAGAAATCTCTGTTAAGAGAGTTAGTGAGCTGATATCTCCTATGCTGTCTAGTTCATTGTTTTGAAGTCTTAAACTGGCAAGATTCTCCAACTCTAATCCTGCAAATGCAGGTACCGTTCCTTTCAAGCCATTGTTACTTAAGTCCAGGCTATCCACACGCCTGTTGGTAACATTGACACCAAACCAATCTGCCGGGTCAGCGGCGGATGTCCAATTGGTATTATTCAACCAGTTCTCTCCATCAGCATTGTCGTATAGCCTGACAAGTGCCAATGAATCTGCCAATACTCCTTCAGCGACATTGTCTGTCAGAGCATCCGAACTCACCCAATCCGAGGCAGTATTAAAATTGTTCAGTGTACCATTTTCGTAATTGATCACGTCTGTTAATCGCCCTGAATTGGTACCGTCATCGAACCGATAGTAGTGTGCCAGACTGAAAATATCTCCACTATTGGCCAGTTGATTAGTCGTGTAGAATTGTTGTATTTGATTGACATCTATGGCACCAGACCAAATACGAACTTCATCGATGAGACCATCCCAGTTACCAGCAGTTCCTAACGCATCTGAAGCTCCGATTTGTATAGGTGTGAGCCCGCGGAACGAAGCAAATTCCTTTTCAGCTTTGGCCTCTTCAAGTCCATTGATCAGGAGTCTGATGGTATCGGCATCCCAGGTGACTGCAGTGTGGTACCACCTACCACTTCTAATGATCGAACTACTGCTGATATTCTGTGTCAGCGACGTACCATCTCCAAATGAAAATATCAGTTTTTCAGAAACAGTGTCTACATACAAATCAAATGGCGTAGTGGCGGGATTTGCTTCATCGGCGCGTACCTGCGAAATAATCCTTCTCTGTTCACCTTCATCGACGGATATAGAATTGGCAAAAAACCACGCTTCAATTGTTCCTTCATTCGTAAAGTCCAGCGTCTCGATATTCCCTATCGATACATGTGCATTTGTACCGTTAAAGGTAAGTGCAGTACCTGCATCTGGAAGGTTTGGATAATTAATAGCTGCCACATAAAACTGACTGCTGACCTGATTTCGCGCATAAATTGAATCATTTGTTATATCTGTATCAAAAATACTGCTGGCACCCGTCCAGTCATTAGAAAACGCTGGTCTGCTGACGATCCTCAGACTATCTTCGCCTGGTTGATCAACATAGCCAACCCGCACTTCAAATGTATTCCCGGGAGCATATACTCCGTATGACCTATCAAATACAAAATCTCCAAATTCTCCATTTGTTGACCCTGTAGGAATGCCATCGACCCGATATAAAAAAGCTCCATTCGCCGGATTCGAAACATTGGCTACTTTAAGGAACTCATCAAATTCGTTGTTTGAGATTTCAGTATCAGTAAAACTGAAGATACTTTTATCACCGAAGCTCGCATCAGAAATTTCCTTTGTCCCTCCAATAATTGACAACTGATAGGAACTTGTAAGGTCGAATATAGTTGTATTACTGCCATCGTCGAATCGGTAATACGCAACGAGACTATCAACAGGTAAGTTGGAATTGTCCAGTTTGCTGGCGAGATTTTTTCTGATGGTGGCTTCATCCAAAGTCACATTCCAGATTCTTAATTCATCAATGTCGCCATTAAATTGCCCTCCACTGCCAGAGCTACCTACTACTATATTTCCTGAACCCAGGAAGGCGTTTCCAGCGATATCAGTAGTTCCGATTTCAATACCATCGATGAATATTCGCCTTTCGTTATTAGTGTTGTTGAATGTAAAAGCGTAGTGATGCCAGCCGTTGGTTGGGTCCACCCAATTGACGTCATGATCGTCACTGCCAAAACCTAAAGATACAACATCACCGGCTTTGAAACCGACTCTGAGTGCTTCATTAGGGTTTGCACTATTGCCGATCCCCAGCACAAAATCATCGGTTGTATTATCTGATCTGTTGGCCCAGAATTCTACGCTAAAAGACGCCGATGTAAGATCCGATGTGTTACTGGCGGAGCTGGCAAACTGTGTTGCGGAACCATCAAAACGAATGGCATTAGCTGCCCCGGCGAGATTGGGATAGACATTCAGCTCGAAAGTAACCTGAAAGACTCCCTGGGAGTTATCGCTATCAACAGAAAAATTATCGGATTGAATGCCAGAGGTTGTAGATACAAATTTAATCTCCACCGTATCAGATTCGAACGGCGTAAGGATCAGATCTGCTAAATTCCGTTCCAATGTATATCCTGCAGGCAGGTCTATGGCGTTAATATTCAGGTCTTCCAGCCCTATATTTGTCAACGCTATTTGTACTGAAACAGAGTCTCCTTCCAAAATGACGCCAAGCGCTGAGGTACTGTTGGATATTAGCTCATTGCCTCCAACAAGTTCTACCTGTAACAAAGGAGCAAACTGCTGAAATAAAGTACTCATGATAAAATTCGAAAGACCTCCGTTGAGGTCAAAGCCATTGAGCAGTCCGGTGTTATTCCCTTTGCTGTCTGAAACAGTGGTGGAGAAAACATTATTACCGCCAGGGGTTCCTTCATTGAATCTATAATAGCTGACCAGGTCTGTAGCTGCTACCGGGTCCAGTTCCACATTGATATGCGTGCGTATTTCTTCCAGGGTAAGTGCCGAATTCCAGACTCTCAATTCATCCAACGTTCCTTCGAAGAAACCGGCATCAGCAATGCCTCCTTCATTTTCATTTCGGGCTCCAATGATGAAATTTTCGGAATCATCGAATGAACCTGCACTTACAGTCTCTTCTTCAGCAAGTAAGCCATCGATGTATATTCTTCCGGTTGCTCCCTCCCTCACCACAGCGATATGATGCCATGAGTCGTCGTTTACTGCATTTCCGGTAGTGGTAATAGTCGTATCTACTGAGCCATCAGAAACTTCAAAAAATACCTGCCCCGTTGGATCGACAGCAACTATATATCTGCTTTGTCCAGTTCCGGTTGCCCCGTTCATCGCAATGACAGGAGCTTCAGAAAGGTCTGCTGAAGACGGAATATTTACCCAGGCCTCTATCGTAAAATCACCTGTTCCAAAATTTAAATTGGAAGGATTGCCAATGTTGATGTAATCATCGATACCATCGAAATTCAATGCATTCTGGTTACCTGATACTGCGGGTTCAAATGCGTCTGAAGTCACCCAACCCGAAGTAGAGCCGTTATAATCAAAATTGAACAAGCGACCTGATAAAAATGCTCCAAACCCTGAGAAACTGCTAAGCACATCCTGCGTTCCGTCCTGATCAAACCTGTAATTCAAAAAGAAATTGGGATCGTTGTTGCCGAGCATATTTTCCAAGTTAGCAGCAATTTCTCCTGCTGTTCTCACATCTCCCCAGAGCCTAAAGTCTTCCATTGTTCCATTGAATTGGGTAGTGCCTCCCAAATCATCCACTCCGAAGAAAAGTGTTCCTGAAAAGTCAGATTGGTCTGTGTAAGGTTGTGTATCTTCCAGGTTGCCATTGATATACAACCTTGTATTACTGGCATCATTTGAAACAGCTATATGCATCCACTCTCCTAATACTGCCTGGGTAGTGGAACTTACATTTACTGAGGCCCCATTATTAGCAGCGCTGAATGTTATAAAATTTCCCATCCTCAAAATCAACCTCGTACTTTGCAAATCGCCGGATTGCATAAAAATGGTTTGCTCTCTGTTTAATTCAGCAGGTTTTATCCAAATCTCATAAGTATATAGATCCGGGTGACCAAATCCTTGTACCACGACACTATCATTTACTCCGTCGAAGGCCAATGCATTGCCAGGATAAGTTGCTGATCTTCCCATCGTATAGTAGGCGGTATTTGCCACATCATTGGCTTCCACCAGAAATCTGATAGAATCATTATCAAAATAGTATCCTAATTGATTTGCTAATTCAAAATCCGATAATTGATCAGGGGCCGCCAGTAGATAGTAAGTCTTGGAAGAGTCTGGCAGTTGATTGAAAAAGCTCAACTCTACCTGCCCACCGTTCATGTCGCTGACTGTATCGGCAAAATGCAAGAGCCAGTTTCGTTCCAGTTTCGCTTCTACCAGAGGGGAAACAGCTCCCAGTCTATCGTTTACGAAAGTATCGTCGGTAGTTTCAGTGTTATCATGCGCCACAAATACTTTATCTCCGGTATCCAGCAGAAACCCCGCCTCTTTTAGTTTCAGGTTTGCTGAAATGGTACTATCTACCCCTGGCCAGATTGCTGACTGATCATTCAGACTAAGGAAATCCGGATTATTATATATAGCTGCATCCGATAAATTAATATTCGGAGCATCCGTACTAAAGGATTCAAAAATTCCGAAATCTCCAACCAGGTTAAGCAGGTCTACTCCCGGTAAATTCATTCTGTAATAGCCGATGAGTCCTGCAGTAGCCGGGTCGATGGAACCAAAGACATTATTGGCTATATCCTCTGCTGTTCTGGTTCCGGACCAGATCCTGACTTCATCCACATCACCGGTAAAAACCTGCATAAATCCTCCTCGGCCAAGGTAAGTTGTTTCGATATTTGCCAGGGTCCCTGGGGAAACGAGGTTATTTTGAACTATATCCGTAGCAACTGGTTTTCCGTTCAAATACATCGAAATACCAGCACCGTCTCCTAAACCGTCATAGGTCACGGCAATATGTGACCAGTCGGACAAAGGAACCTGATCAATAGACCGAACGATGATCGATCCTAAAGACTCTGCGGCAAGTTCAAGCTGAATCTGGTTTCCATTGATAGACAATGCCCATCCCTGATTAAAAGTCTGAACACTCTGCTTTGATATGATGGGATTGAATCCGGCAATATCAGATTCTACCCATGCCTCAATGGTAAACGCATCAGTCACATCAAAAGCAAAACCATCGCCCAGATTGTAGAAGCCATCAACTCCATCGAACCCAACAGAATTTCCGGGTCCCAGTTGATCTTCATAGCCCGCAACGCTAAGCGAGTAAAAATTCGACTCTTCGGTACTATTGACGCTGAGTGTACCAATGTCAACGCCCTGATTATTGCTGGTATATGAAATGGTGAACGTAGCAGTATCGAAGGGAGCCAGCATATCATCTGCTATTACTGTAGAAAAGTCACCAAGTCCGAACGATGAATTAGCAGCAATGATCAGATTACGAATATCTCCCGTCCCTGTGTTAGTGATTTGAAATTCCCTTTGGACTGTTTCACTGACTCTAACTGCGCCCATCTGCGTATTATCAGCAGACTGCGGTATGTTACCTGTCAGAATTTGTTGTTCATTTCCCAGCAAAAGTATTTCTCCGGGCTGATCAAATATATCGGAAATTAGAAAGTTTGATAAGTTTCCATTCAATGCCATATTATTTAATGTGCCCGTGTGATTATTTCCGGAAAGATCAGGAACTGTTGTAATAGCCGAATTATCTGCTCCCGGCAAACCTTCATCAAAGGAATAATGCACTAAAAGGTCTCCGAGGTTAGGATGCGGAGGCGTATTGAGGTCATCTGTAATTAGATAATCTCTGATGGTCTCTGGGGTCAACACTTCGTTCCATATCCTGAACTCATCAATAAGGCCATTAAACGGACTTTCAAATGAATCGACAAAAGGTCCTGATGCCAGCGTCAGTACGTGAGGATTTGTATATCCTACAAAACTGCCAGAGTTGACTTGCTCTGATACAGTTTCTTCTTTCCCATCGACATAAATCAGTAATTCATCTGTTGAAGTATCAAAGGTATAGGCTACATGATGCCAGGAAAAATCACCAAAATTAGTTTCAGTACCCTGAAATACTTTGGTGGAGAAGCCACCATTGTCACGGATCCAAACGTTGATTCTGTTGTTTTCGAGATAGGCCTGAACGGCAGTACCGTCATTGTTCACATCACCAAGTCTAAACAAAATCTCTCTACTGGTACCGGAAAACTGTTTATTCACCCAAAACTCAACTGTATGATTGTCTGTCACCGGAATGATTGTTGCTGTATTTACCTGATCGTCAAAACCTTCAAATTTGAGTGCGTTATTAAACTCTCTAAGCGCTCCGGACTCTACAAAATTTTCATTGAATGAAAAGAATCCAAAGTTGTTAAGATTACCGTACCTGTTATTACCGGATTGATCAGGCAACAGGTTGCCCATGGTATTTTCCGGCAGATCAAATTTATAATAAGCCTCCAGTGAGGCTTCCTGTCCGGTGAGTGTGTTGTACAGATTTGTCTGTAGATCGGTAGGACTTCTTTCTACTCTCCAGATACGCACCTCGTCCAGTTGGCCAGTAAAGTAATTAAATGGTCCGGTGGTATCATCAGTAGCGCCTACATACATGGATGATTCCGGAATATCTATATCCAGGGTCGCATTGTCAGATAGTTGGCCATTGATATAAAAGTTAATATCTGTTCCTGATTTCGTCAACGCCACATGAGTCCAGATATCGTAGGGAATGGTATCAGTTGTACTTACTGTGTTGCCTCCCAATCCCTCTGCTGAAAGGGCACCCAATGCATCGATAAAAAACCGGGTATTTTCTCCTTCGAAAGAACCTCCCCAGCCTACAATGGTTCCCTGGGAGTTGCCCTGTCTCTTTACCCAGGCCTCAATAGTAAGCTCTGGTGTAATGGCAGGAAAGTCCGGTACGTCTACATAATTATTACTGAATCCCTGGAAATCGAGCGCATTGACTGGTGCTTCAATACTTCTACCCATCGTATACCACCCTGTCTTTAAGCTATCTACCGGGATGCGAAAACTGTAACTATTGCCTATTATGAATGCCGTGGAATTGCTCGCAGGTAAATACAGGTCGAATTCTGAGTTACTCCTGTATAGCAGATAATAGGTAATATCCGAATCAGGGATATCTGAGATGAAATTGAAAGTCACAAATTCGTCTGTTCCGATTGCCTCATTACAGGGCTGAACAAAAAATTCGGCCTCCAGTCGTGAGGAAACAGTATTGAATCCTGCGATTAAGTCTGTGGTGTAGGTGGTACCTGAACCTCCGTTTCCTGCAAAAACAACAGAATCGCCAGGATCTGCAGGATAGTTGCCAAAACCTGTAAGACTGAGAATTCCTGAAGTAGCAGTGCCAGTAACCGCATTGAGCACCGCAGGATCATCGCTGGCAGGGAAAAGTCCTGCGTCAGATTCTACCCAGCTGGATTCAGTGAGATTAGTGACTGTGCCAGTGAAGGTATTGGTAATATCAGAAACTGATGTTCCCGTTCCCTCATCAAAATTGAAAGCGGCTACCAATCCTGTCTGAGTGGCCGTAAAGCTTTTAAACAAATCTGATTTGATCTGTGCTTCGGACCTGACAAAATCCCAGACTCTCAATTCATCGATGGTACCATCGAAACCATCCCTTAGCAGTGGAATACCATTTTCATCGAATGTAATGCCAATATAAAACTGATCCGATCCGGAAACAGGAAAAAAGGAGCCTAGTGTACCAGTTGAATAGGAGAGCTCGCCATTGATATAAAAATTGTATCCGTCAGTTGGATTCCCTGTAAGGGCGACATGCACATCTTCTATAAAGGAAGGTACTGATGTGGGAGCAACGTAAGTTTCAAAAACGGAAACGTTTGGATCGATCAAAGAAACCATTGGGTTGCCATCGTCCAGACCAAATGAAAAATAGGCACCTGCATCTGTGACCCAACTGGCAATAGTGGTTACCCCAAAGGATCCCTGTAAATTGATCCACGCTTCAATCGTAATATCGGAGGGGAGTGTAGGAGAACCCAACTCAGGGAAAACCACATGTCCATCTACGAAGGCATTAAAGTCCAGAGCGGTATTTCCTGGTGCCATGAAGATTTCTTCATCAACAATTGCGCGTTTGTATGTATCTACATTGTTGATAACGGAATGATCTTCCGTAAGAGAAGTGCCAGCATTCGATTTTGAATGATAGCCCTTGTCAGCGTGCATAGAAAACCCCTGCAGAGAGGCTATAAGGGCATATATTAGCAAAAGCAAACCTTTCAGCGATTGATTATCAAACACCTTTATTGTTGCAGATTTCATAGCAAATGAATGTTAAAACCTTGAATAAAATAGTATTGTGTTGTCGCCTAGCCTTTTGCAAATTAGACTTTTTCTATGAAAATATGCATAATTTCCATGTTAAATTATTGATGTTCGTTCATTTAAATGGCAGATATTCAGGAGATTTTGAATGGAAGGCTCCTTTGCTTTCTAATTATTTTACTGATTTACTGTGGCCTCCAGTTGCGCTTTCAATTGGGTGATGTCTTCAGCGATATTCTCATATTGCTCTATTTTTTGAGCTACCAGTGAGGTGTAAACAATCAGCTTGTTTCGCAAGACAATCATATCTGCTTCTTTATTGATTGTAGTCTCATACAAATCGGTATTTACCGTCATCCAGGTAACAAGTTCTTGCATGAAAAAGTCAACCTGAATTTGATTTTTATTCTCACACTCGATAGCCGCTCCATCGTAAAAATCACTCAGCTTTCGCTGTAAAGACAAATCATTAATCAACCTGATTTTTCCCGAAGATTTGATAGAATTATAAGTAGTTGAAGTAGGGTTATAATTATTCACCTGAAAAATCTGAAATAACTTCGCGTGGATTTCGTCGGTATCATTGTTGGTAAGTGCCAGCAATAAACTATCTACTTGCTCTTCATATTGTTTGTTGAAAGGAATCTGATAGTCAGTATAGGTCGTAAGATCAGACTGCAAGTCATCCAATAAGGCTTTCATTAGCGCTATACTTTCTTCCTTTTCCCCGGATTCTTTGGCTCTTTCGCTGATGTGAAAGGCAATGTAAACTCCTAAAATTACTGCCACAAAATTGAGTATATGATTTACCCAGGTAGTTTTTATCATCATGTATTCGTTGAGTTTTCCTACCTGAATAACTCATTTTTAACACAATCGTTTAGTTGTTTCAATAGCATTTGATCGTAATGCGATTTTTCAGAGAATTATTCTATCACTGAGTTGATCCAGTCGATACTGGTGGAAACTCTTGTAAATATGCTGATATCACCATAGTTACCATCCCTATGTCCGGGGACTGGCTCATTTGCCCCTCCTGAAAGGATTCCGATTACCCTCCATTCCGACCCGATCTTTTGAAACAACGGACCGCCACTATCACCTTCTACCGTTCCTCCTTCAAAGTCTAGTGCGTCTGCACTACTGGTTCCTCCGCCAAGTAAAGGCTCATCTTCTGAAGTGTAATCGTCTCCCAGCGAATTGACCAGACCATCTGGTGAGTCGAAATCGAATGCAACCAGTCCTCCCTCCCAGGTGACATTGTTTGCTGTTCTACTGGTAATTCCATCTACAGCCCTGTCTAAAATATTGCTAATCGCATGTTTTTTAGAATACAGCTCACTGTTTTGACCCGGTAACCCGGAGTAGTCGCCATATCCGGCGTACCATACAGTTCCACCAATCGCTTCACCTCCGCTGTTATCTAAAATAGCTGGATTGATACTCGTTACAGGCGATTTTAGTTTAACCAGGCAAAAATCATTCGCCCCAACGATTACTTCCGACTCATTGATCCATGTTGGGTGAAAAACCAGTGCCTCGACATCTAGGGTTGAGGAAGGATTATTTGGATCGTTTCCCAAATTGACATTAATTCCGGTAACTACAGCCGGCTGATTTTGGTCTTCACTGTCAAAAAAATTGTGTCCTGCCGTCAGAATCCAGTCCGGAGCTACCAGCAGGCCAGTCGCTACAAATTCCGGTTCAGAGCTGCCATTGAGGCTATAGGTAAAATTGACAACCGATTCAAAATCCGGAAAATCACCTGTATTGTAAGGTGCAGTATTTGTCGCTACAGTTTCATAATCTGTCAAAGGCTTATCATGCCTGATACCAAATGTGATTTCAGAATCAGGCCCCAGGTCTTCCTCATCAAAATCGCCACAGGATGTGGCAAAAATCAATGAGCCAATAATGCTGACTAATAAAATGCTTCTATATATTCTCTGACTTTTTTGCATAGTTTCCCTTAAAGCGTAAATCATTGATCATTATTATGTGTAATAATAAAGAAATACCTTTCGTAAGGGAGGATAGATTCGACTAAGCACGTATTCCAACCTGCCAATAGAGCAAAATCGCCGTTGTAGCATTTAAACGGCGTATCACAACATCTACCTTACCGACAAGAAAACAAAAAGGCGACAGGTCTAACCCATCGCCTCCTCAAAATTGCCTGTGAAATTCCTTAATGTTTGATTATTCTGCTGGTAGCTACCGATTGATTATTTGCGTCGATCAGCTTCAAAATATATACACCTTTGCTCAACTGGCTGATATCTATTTGCTTCAACCCTGCAGGGTCTTTCATATCAGATGTAATGACCTCCCTGCCATAACTGTCCGTCAATTCCAGCCTCATCGATTTGTTACCGACCTTGCTGTAATCAATTGAAATGGAGTTTCTGGCTGGGTTTGGATATACTTTTAAAAGTTTATCAAGCGCCTGACTGACGCTAACAGGGTCCGGCGTTACGTCATTCACTACGATGGTACCATCTTCTGTTGCAACGGCTTCCAGTTCAAGACTTGTGCGGCCGTCATCCTCGCTGATTTCAAATTCAACAAAGGAGCTTTCGTCTAGCGGTACTCCCGGAAATTCGAAACTGATCCGATATACACCATTTGGTAATTCCTCAAAAGTAAACTGTCCATTGTCATCGGTTTGTGTGTAGGCTACCAGCTCAAATTCATCTTCCTGAATTCTGTTACTGGATCGTCGTCTTCTCAAAGCAACACCAACTCTTCTTACCCTTCTTCTTGCCTCAATTCTGCCATCGTCGGGAATGTCTTCCTCAAAAATCCCTCCTACGTCACCGGGTCCGATAGTCGCATCGGGGTCCAGCACCATTTCTGCAGTTACTGACTGACCATTGTCTCTCAGGAACACCGTATCAGCCTCATCCCATAAAAAGCCTGATTCGACATAGGTAGGAATATAAATAGATTCACTGGCTTCCACTACAAAGAGGTAATCCGCCAGCACCAAATCAGGGTAGGTAAATGTGCCATCAACGACATTCACAACAGGTGTGATAGAATCATAAGCAGTATTAGTTTCTGTAATTCTCAACGCTAAAACAGTCCCGGAGACGATCGGCGTGTTGCTAACACCCCGCACAGTTCCACTTACATCAGCGGTCGCAAGCAGTGAGTCTCCCGGTGTTACCAAATCAAGCGGAGTAATCAAATTATTGCTAATTATGCATCGATAAACACCCATTTCATCGATAGACAGGTCTGGAATGACAAAAGTCGATTCAGTGGCTCCAGTGATATTGATTCCATCGAATTGCCATTGATAGACATTTTCGGACCCTTTAATATCAACACTAAAGATAACCTCTGTACCTCTTTCCCTGATTACCGTACTTTGCGAACCCGGAATCTCCTGCCCGGCAAAATCAAAATTGGTTATTGTCGCATTTGCTTCCAGATCATCGAATTCCAGTAGGTTGTTACTTACATTCAGAGTCGTCAGGTTTGCAAGACCTGTTAAATCAGGAATACTGTCAAGCAGGTTATCATCCAAAACCAAAGATTCCAGATTCAATATATCCAGTATATCTTCTGGAATAGCTCCTCTGAGGTTGCTACCTGAAAGGTTTACGCTGGTTACCCTGTTACCGGTGAAACCAAGACCTTCCCACTGAGTGATGTCCGTATTTAGCCAGTTGTCTCTTCCTGTCCACGGATTGGCCCCATCATTACCGCCTGTTGCGTTATAAATGGCAACCAGTGCAAGAGAATCTTTCTCCAGCGAAGAAATGGTCACGGTGATCGGGCTGGTTATCAGTGTGAGACCAGGAACATTAACATTGGTCACAAGGGTTTCATAAAACCCTTCGTCATCAAATGAGATTGCACCAATATTTAGCGTAGATGATGTCTCCCCTGCCAGTACTGCAGCGTCTTTCCTCCATTCATAAACATTTGTAGTGCCTCCTACCGTTCTGTCTAAAACTACATTGTCACCTTCGTTGAAAAGGATGTCTTCCTCTTCCAGTAAAATTCCCTGCGGAGCATAAACAATACCCGAAATACCGCTGTTAGGCTCCAAATCGTCGAATGACAAAAAGTTATCCTGTACTTGTAAATCTGTCAATGCTGTCAGGTCTCTCAGGTCGGGAAGACCTTCAATCGCATTGTCGTTTAGCAGCAATGTAACAAGCTGGTCCAGCTCGCCGGTTGCCAACGCAGGAAAACTTCCCACCAGGTTGTTGCCTGATAAATCGATTGCTGTCACTCTCCCCGCCGTCAGCGTCACCCCACTCCAGTTTCCAATTCGCTGATCAGCGACAGTCCAGTTGCTATTGTCCGTCCAACTTACGCCACCAAGCGCATCATAGATTTTCACCAACGCAGCAGAGTCTGCAAGAGTACCTGCATCAATAATGGTTTTTACTGTAATTGTATCAGAATAAATAGTGGTATCTCCTGGACAGATAACCCCTCTCAATCGATAAAAATAGCTAGTCCCATATTCAAGCCCTGTCACAATAGCTGAATTTACATCACCAAGTGGCTGATTGTCAAAACCTGCCACCAGTTCAGTAAACTGGTCATTCTCACTTACATCGATTACATAATCGATGATCCCAGGCTCAAGCTCCCAGTTAGCTGTAAAACCCATCGATGTAGTATCAGTTGCCGCCAATGCAACTGGCGGTCCGGGAATTACAACTACCAATGCTTCTGAGGTCGCCCAGTCGGAACCGTTATCTATCCCGTTGAAATCGAAATTAGTGAGTGCGCCATCGAACGAATTGATACTTCTGTCAGGTAACAGGTCAAAACCTGAGACGGTCTGGTCAAATTTATAGTAGGCCAGCAATCCTGACTCATTACCGACAAGGTCACTGGTAAATGCTCCGCTGATCTCAGCTGCTGATCTAGCCACTTCCCATATCCTTACCTCATCGATCGATCCGGGGAAATAGCTATCGCCGCTCAGATGACCGATTCCCATTCCCTGTCCGCTAAATACAAGGCTAATGGTTTCCTGCGCTACTTCAGCTCCGTTGATATACAATCTTAAATCCTGCGTCGGCAGGTCGTAAGATACCGCTATGTGTGCCCAAACATTTCTGATAAACTGTTTTGGAGCTGTGATTCCGCCAGACAATGTCAAAGTACCGGCGTTGAGTCCGAATAGTGGATCGTCATCACCAAATTCAATAATTGTTTCAAAGCCAGAGCCTGTACCTTCATACTTCACCCAGGCTTCCAATGTAAAGCTACCTGTAGGCGCATTAAGAGACGGTATCAGCACCTCGTCATCTACTCCATCGAAATTCAGTGCATTTCCCGGCTGGGTCAGTGTAGAAGCGGCAGCCTCATTGCTGGGAGAAGAATCTCCAATAGCATTTCTGGAAACAACGTAGTAGAAATAGCTATTATCTGCACTTACGGTTAAATCGCTGTAGAAACTTATATCCGGCCCAACAGAGGCAATTTCAGCAAAACTTGTGTTACCACCTGTAGATCGGAAAATCACAAATTCATCCTCATCGGCCGACTGGTCGATCCAGGTTAAATCTATTTGCGTAGCACCTACTTCTACTGTCAATAACTCCGTAGGTGGAGCTGGTCCGAAAAAGTCTATTTGCAAACCACTGCTGGCACCAACCGAATTTTGAATTGTGGCAGCATTTACCACAAAAGCAGCGGCGTTGAAAGTAAAGAGCAGATCAGTAATGTCATCAATGCCCGCATGCCCTTCCGCATTCCCTGAAAGGGTAAGTCTTGCAGTTCGTCCATCATCAGCTACCAGCATATCCGGAATCAGGCCGGAAGGTAAATTGTCAATGGTATACTCTGTGGCTGAACTACCTGCGTTTGCGAAGGTGTCTCCGTAGATTCCAAGTAGCATTTCACCTGTAACAGAACCATCATTAGCGGCAGGTTCAGCAAAAGCAATATCTGTCATCTCATAGGTATAAACACTATCAGCTCCTGCACCTATCATGAAAAGTCTTGTCCCTGATTCATCGAGATAAAAATCTACCGGAGCAGTATCCTGCAAACCAAAGTTGACTACTGATCCGGCGAGAGTTGCTGTTGATATATCAAACCCGGTTGTCAGATTGTATTGAAACAACTGATCAGAGATAATTCCTGAAACAAATAACTTTGTTCCGTCCAGGTTGAAGCGAATACCGGATGGTGAAGTTGTAACAGAGGAGATATTAAGCGCGCTTCCGGAATTAGTAGCAGAAGAAATGTCAAAAGGGGCTGTCAGATCATAGGCGTAGATATTATCAGTAGAAGAGCCCACAATGTACATTTGCAGGCCATCGAAACTAAAAGTAATACCGGAAGCTGAATTTTCCTCCAGGGAGATATCTGCGGAAACCCCTGAATAATATGCTGTAGCCAGGTCAAATGGCTCATCTAATATGTATTCCAGTACTCTGTCAGTAGAAGACCCCACCACAAACATTCTGGTACCATTCGGATTGAATGCAAGGCCTCCTGCATTATTTTCTTCAAAAACGATATCAAAATTAGCAGTTAATGTAGCTGTGGAAACATCAAAATTTGTGGACAGGCTATATTCATAAATGTCATCACTGGTATTACCCAGCATAAACATCTTAGATCCGCTCCGATCAAAATAAACGGAGGTCGGGTTTGTATCTTCCGTTACCACACTAAGATTAGTGCTGTTTGTAGCAGCATTGGCATCTACCGCTGAAGCATATACAATTTCATTGATGTCTTCTGAAAAATCTATTCGCAGGTTGCTGCTGCCACCTACTGCCTCATTGACAGCAGTAGCGTCACCTCCTGTAAATGCGGAGTTTGAAAACGTAAACATGAGATCATCTACATCATTGAGGTTCTGATGATCAGTAGCCGTTCCTGACAAGGTTAATACTGCAGTTTTACCATCCGCCGCAACATCGAGTGCGGGGGTAAGGCCAGCCGGCAGATTATCTATCAGATAATCCGTTCCACTGATCAGGGTACTGCCTGCTGCTGTAAAGGTATCCTCAGTAATACTGATCCTCAAAAGCCCTTCTACAGTACCGTCGTTAGCGCCTGTTTCAATAAATGCGTTTTCAGACAATTGCAAGGCAAATAATCGATCATTTAAATTGCCCAACATGTACATAATAGTTTCTGATTCGTTGAAGAATATATCCTGAGGGGAAGTATCGACCCCACCCACGTTAAACGTCAAACCCGAGGATGCTGCAAAGTTTAAATCAAAAGGCTGAGTGAGGTTGAAAGTAAAGATGCGATCAGCTAATGATCCTGTAATATACAACCTGCTGCCATCTGCGTTGAAAACCAGTGAAGTCGGCGATGTAGTAAATGAACCGACAGGGAGTGAATTGCCAGAAAACATACCTCCCGTCAGGTCAAAAGGATTCAGTAAGTCGTATTGATACACCGCATCTGTAGAGGAGCCGATTACAAATACCTGCATACCATCAGCACTAAAAACAAAATCGCTTGGCGAATTTTCTTCCGTACCCACTGATAACCTCGTTCCGGTAAACGACGCTGTTGATAAGTCAAACGGTTGACGTAAGGTAAACTGCAGCAAGTCATCGTTGGTAGTTCCCAATAAGAACAATACCGAACCAGATGGATTAAAAGCCATACTGCTGACCCCGTTCTCCTCGAAGGCTACATTCAGCTGATTTACCAGTGAACCTGATGAAAGATCAAAGGGAGTTACCAGGCTGTATTCGAAAATTCTATCGTTGGTATTTCCAACCATAAATAGCTTGGTGCCATCATTGCTAAACGCAGCTCCAACCGGGAAGGTGTCTTCCGTGTTAAAATCAAAGGAACTGACCGAATCTGCAGTAGAAATAACACCCTGCCCTGAATAGGAAAGTGTTGCCACAGGATCTGCAATAAAATCTAAACCCAGGTCGCTACTCCCGCTAACCGCTCCTGCCAGCAATGTTGCATCGCCTCCTGCAAAGGCAGAGTTACTGAAGGTAAATTGTAAATCCGACAGATCATTGGCCTCATCATTTGCGGTTGCATTTCCACCAAGCGTTAAAGTGGCCGTGCGACCATCAGAGGCAACCTGCAGATCGGGAATCAATCCGGCAGGCAGGTTATCAACGACGTAATCCGTTCCGGCGGCAAGCATCCCGCCAGCATTGGTGAAAAGGTCTTCATTTGCACTAATGATCATTGAGCCGGTCACGGTACCGTCGTTGGCAGCTTTTTCAAGAAAAGCGTTGTTTTCCTGTAGAGTAAAAGGTGTTACCCGGTTCTGTGTTGCTCCTGTTAGATACAACCTGCTCCCGGTCTTGTCGAAATAAATTGATTGTGGGATAGTCTCAAATGCACTAATGCTTCGTGTTACTTCTGTGTAAGAGGCTGTGGAAACATCGAAAGGAGTAGAAAGATCATATATAAACATTCTATCGGAAGTAGATCCGATTGTTATCATTTTACTTCCATCTCTGTTAAAAGCAAGCCCTGTAGGTGATGAAGTCTGAGAGCCCAAACCGAATAAAATTCCCGAATAGGTTGCCCCATCAAGATCGAAAGGATTGATCAGATCATATTGATAAACATTGTCTGATGAGGATCCCACAACAAATAATTTTAATCCATCATTGCTAAACTCTAGTTCCTGCGGTGAAGCTTCCTGTGTCCCCACGAAAAGTCGCTTACCCGTGTGGAAAGCAGTGCTCAGATCAAAGGGGGTAGTTAAAATAAGTTCGTTTACCTGATCATTGGTGGTCCCAACAAAAAACAGTCTGTCTCCGGTCTCATTAAATGCCATACCGGAACCGTTACTTTCGTCGAAAAATATGTTGAAAGAAGATACAAGACTGGCGCCATCCACAACGAATGGTGTGGTTAAATCAAACTGATGTATGTCATCATCAGTATTCGAAAGAATATACATACTGCTGCCATCATTGCTGAAAACAATACTCTCGGGGTCTGACGCAAGTCCAGTGACATCCAGTTCACTTCCTGCAATAAAATCGCCGACAGATTCAATCGGTAAAGCATAATCCACTGACAAAGGGATATCAGCCGCAAAGTCGATCCCTATATTGCCTGAGATTGCATTGACGATAGTCGCCGTTCCTGAGTTGCCAAAGGTAGCCGCATTGTATGTAATTAAAATCGAAGCAATATCATTTAGGTTATCGTGTGCTGATGCTGTTCCTGACAGAGTCAGATCAGCAGATCTTCCATCAGCAGAAACTGTCATCTGAGGAGTTAAACCAGCAGGCAGGTTCGTAACAGTGTAGTCAGTACCTGCCAACAGAGTTCCTCCCGGATTTGAAAACGTGTCACCCGTCAACTGTATTTTCAGCACCCCTTCCACAGTACCGGTATTTCCACCTTCTTCAATGAATGCACGATTGCTCAGATCGTAGGAATAGACTCTATCATTGACACTCCCTACCATCAGCAATCGGGTCCCTGAACCATCAAAATAAATATCTTGCGGGGCTGTATCGAAAAGTGCGAGGTTTAGTGAATTATTCGCCAGAGCTGCAGTGGAAACGTCAAAAGGAGTGGAGAGATCATAACTGAACAATCTATCGCTGGAGGTGCCACTGGTAAACATTTGTGTGCCGTCGGCAGTAAAATCAAGGCCACTGGGTGCTGCTGTCTGACCGGAAACGCTAAAGGAGTTTCCGGAATACATAGCAGTAGAGAAATCAAAAGGTACCGTTAAATCATACTGATGGACTGCATCACTACTTTGTCCCACAACAAATACGTCCGTTCCATCAGGACTGATATAAAATCCGGTGGGTGAAAGTTCCTGTGAAGTAAGGCTTAAAACTGCTCCCTCGTAAATTGCGGAGCTCAAATCAAATGGCGCCTCGAGTGTGTATTCGTGAATATCATCACTGGTGGTTCCGATCATATACAATCGGGTTCCTGACGGATTAAAACGAATGGCCCTGATATTACTCTCTTCGAAAAGTACATTCAGCTGATTGGTCAGAGCAGCTGTAGAAACGTCAAAGTTGATTGACAAACTAAACTCATATATCAGGTTATTGGTACTTCCGCAAACAAAAAGCTTACTGCCGTCAGGACTCATGACTACCCCTGTTGGCGAATCTTCAATCGCGGAGATGTCAAACTCTGTATTGAGGATGGCAGATGACACTTTGATTTCAGGATAATAAGCTATTGATGCTGCCAAATCAGTATTAAAATCGATTCTCAAATTAGAACTTCCCCCCACAGCATTGTTTACATCTGCCGCAGCACTTGATGAGAATGCTGTATTGGAAAAGGTGAATTGAAGGTCATTTACATCATTAGCATTGTCGTGGTTGGTAGCATTTCCTGTAAGCTGTACTTTGGCCGTCGTGCCATCACCAGTAACTGTTACCACCGATGATAGTCCCGCTGGCAGGTTATCAATGACGTAATCACCGCCTTCGGTAAGGTTTGATCCTGCTGCAACTGCAAATGATTCCTCATTCAATTTGAGAATCATGTCCTGCTCTATTCGTCCATCGTTGGAACCCGCTTCGGTAAACGTATTGACACTTAGGTCAAACTCATGAACAAGGTCAGAGGTGGTACCTGTCATGTAGAGTTTAGTGCCATCTTCGGTAAGAAACAGACCCTGGGGAGAGGTCTCAAACCCTGCTAAGTTGAAAGTAATTCCGGCAATGGAGGCTGTAGATAAATCGAATCCGGTAGTCAGGTTATAAGTAAATATTCTGTCACTGGAATTTCCAGCTACATAAAGTCTGCTTCCATCTGCATTAAAGGCCAGAGAGGTAGGCGAAAATGCAACCGCAGACACACTGAGAGACACTCCCGAATAGCTTGCCGTTGTGATGTCAAACGGAGTGGAAACATCATAAGCATTGACATCATCACCGGAGCTTCCTACCACAAAAAATCTCGTTCCATCGTTATTCCACGTCATCTCTTCAGGTGACAACTCTTCGGTACTTACATCAAAAACATTTCCGGTGTAATAGGCAGTGCTTAGATCGTAAGGCTGATCCAGTATTACTTCATGAATCAAGTCATTGGTAGTTCCCATCACAAACATCCTTGTTCCGCTGGTATTGAAAGAAACACTTGTGGGATTAGTTTCCTCAAAAATTACACTAAACTGATTCGCCAGTGAAGCGGTGGACACATCAAAGTTGACCGTCAAATCAAACTGATAAACCATATCGTTGATCGATCCGGTCGTAAACATTCTGGAACCATCCCGGCTAAATACGACGCTGGTTGGCGCAGTGGAAAATGCTGAAAGATCGAACGTCTGAAATTGGTCGGCTGAAGAGATTCTAGGATTGTTGGCATAGGTTATGGCAGTAGGAATATCGCTGGCAAAATCGATTCTCAGGTTACTGTTTCCGGAAACCGCATTGATAACTCCTCCTGCATCACCGGAAGATAATGCACTGTTATTGAATGTAATCATGATATTATCCACGTCATTTACATCATCGTGCAAAGCTGCAGATCCGCTTAGTGTCAGGACGGCATTCGAACCACTACCGGAAACACTGATATCCGGAACCAGTCCCGACGGCAGATTGCTGATCGTATAATCAGTTCCCTGAGAAAGTGACATACCTGTGTTGTTAAAAGAATCTCCTGATACGGTGATAATCATAGACCCTTCCACGGTTCCATCATTAGCCCCTGTTTCTACAAATGCATTATCCGTTAGATCGTAAGACAATATATCTCGGCTGTTTGCGCCTGTAATAAACATCGTAGTTCCTGTACTGTCTATGGCAATGCCCTGGGGTGATGTTTCTGTTGACGCAAGGTTAAAAGTTTTTCGCCCCTGCACAGCTGTCGACAAATCGAAAGGTGTGGAAAGATCATATGTAAAAACTCTTCTGGTAGATGTTCCCATGACAAATAACCTGCTGCCGTCGGCATTTAAGGTAAGGTCGGTGGGGGCAAAAAGTTCACCACTCAGATCAAGGAAAGAGCCTGAATAAGTGGCTGAATTGATCTCGTTTGCAACTGATAAATTATATTGATGGACATCATCTCCTGTCGAACCTACTATGTACATTTTGCTCCCGTTATCGGCCAGAAAAAGTCCGTTTGGCGCATTCTCTTCATTACCAACATATATGGCCTGATCACTGTAAACCGCGGTGGCAATGGTGAAAGGTACACTCAGGTTATATTGGTAAATACTGTCAGTTGCTGTGCCAATAACAAAAAGCCTGAATCCATCGCGACTAAAAGTAAGCCCGGTAGGATTGGACTCCTGTGGCAAGACATCAAAAGATTGAACAAAAGCACTACTGGTGAGGTCATAGGGTGTAGATAATGTATATTCATACACATTATCATTAGTAGTACCACTCATAAAAACCTTGGTTCCATCGGTATTAAACGTGATTCCCGAAGGAGAATTATCCTGAGGAGATACGTCTAAAACATTGCTTGCTACCGCAGATGAAACTCTGACTGAAGTAGAATAACTTACAGTCTGACCCTGAAGATTGTTGGTAGCTATAATCGCCACGAACAATAGAAATATGGATGCCCTACAGAACATTCCAAACAATTTAGATTTCATAATCGAATCGTTATAAAAATATGTTTACCTGTAGAACCGTGTTACGCCTAAAATCTAAATTAGGAGTTTTTGGTGAGAAAAAATATAATACTCATGGGATTTTTAGGAAAGTCCATCGAAAATACCGTACTTTCAGGTTCTTGGAACATGTCTGCGAAGTAACAAATTAGTATATTACAATATTTTTTCAATAAATTTATATTGAATAACTCAAAATACAATTAACTCTTTCAGTCATGATTAACGTATTTAAGCAATGTAGTATAGGAATAATCCTGCTGCTGATGATCTTCTCGTCTGGCGGTTTACAAGCTCAAAAATACAATTTCGAATCTAAAGCCGCTAAAAAACTATATACGAAGCTTGAGAAAGCTTATGACAGTTATGACTATGGCTATATTTTGGAAAATGAGCAAAATCTCCTAATAAACTTCGAGCAAAAACAAGATACACTTACGGCATTAGTCTATTCTTTTCTGGCAGAATCTTACCTTTCGTATGCAGGAGAGTTGAATAAGAGTCTGGATTATTATCAGAAAGAACTAGAACTAAGGGGCAAGATACAGGCCGATGAAGACTATGAAAAATCGGATCTTTTGTCTAATATGGCCACTCTATATGATGAGCTCGGTTACTACGACAAATCAGAAGATTTATACCTTCAGATCATCAAGGAAGACGAAAAACAATACGGTAAAAAAGATGAAGTTTATCTGGAGTCCGTATTGGCGCTTGCCATTCACTATACATTGAGTTCCGAACCTGAAAAAGGGATTGCTCAACTGAAATCTATTGATCAGAGTGTAGACAAAAAAACGGATCAGTACCCACGGATGCTGGTAACTTTTGGCCAGCTTTATCGCGATCAGGGATCTTTGAGAAAGGCGATGAGGTACTTTGAACAGGCACTGGAAAATTTTGATAAACAGGGACTGAACCCATCTTTCGAGGTAGCTACTACTCTCAACGAAATTCACAATGTGGAATCCGATCTTGGTAAATATCCAAAAGCAGAAGAAACCCTCAAAGAGGCCCTTTCTATGGTAGAAAGAATGCAGGCTGGAGGCGTGGAAGATGTCGCATCTGCATTTCATCACAACCTGGGTGAGGTATACAGGAACCTGGGCAACTATGAAAAAGCAGTTAGTTCTTTCAATACCAGTTTAAATCTGGTCAAAAGCCTGTATGGTGAGACTTCTCCGGTCGTTACAGAAGAGTTGAGTTCACTGGCAAGGACCTATCTCAATGAAAAGCGGTATAAAAAAGCAGAAGAGACTATTCAGGAGGCGATCGAAATCATCAATCAAAATGACAATAAGGACAATGTTATTTATTACAACCTGCTTTCTACACTCGCCGGAATTTATCAGGAAAGTGGAAAAATCAATAAAAGTATTGATGTAAGAAAAACCTCTTTGACAGGATATAAGGATATTTTGGGTCCTCAATCTTACGATTATGCGTATGAGGTACATCAGTTAGGGAAAGCTTATCAGGCACTGCACGATTATCAAAATGCCGAGAAAAACCTGCTCAACAGTTTGAATATCAGAAAAGACAACTTTGGCAAATTCCACCCTGATTACTCTATCAGTACCAAACAAATGGCCATCCTCAAATGGAAACAAAGTGATATCAATAAGGCCAACGGTTACTTCGAAGAGACTTTCAACACATACTTTAAGCAAATAGATGCTTTCTTCCCAACACTCAGTGAAGAGGAAAAAGCCCGTTTTTACAATAATAAAGTCAAAGTGAGCTTCGAGCAGTTTAATTCTTTTGCTATCGCAAACCTGGCCAGATATCCTGAGCTGAGCTCAAAGATGTATAACTATCAGCTTTCAACGAAAGGCCTGATCATGTACGCCACTGCCAAAGTAAGAAAGGCGATTCTGGAAAGTAACGATGAGGCACTGATCAAAAAGTATGAAGAATGGGTTTCCCAAAAGGAGCAGCTATCTAAATTATTTAGCAGCAATGAGTATGATATTGAAACCAGAAATGCTAAAATAGATGCCTTACTGGAATCGTCAAACGAACTTGAAAAACAACTCGGCAAAGCATCAGAAGCATTTTCTCAAACCTACACCAAATCTAATTACACCTGGAAGGATGTTCAGAAAAAGCTAAAAGATAATGAAGCTGCCATTGAAATCATCCGCTTCCGTGAATTCTCTCCCGACTCTGCAGGATGGTTTACCGGGAAAGTTAATTATGCTGCGCTGATCGTGAAAAAAGATACTGAAGACAATCCGGAACTCGTCATCCTCGAAAATGGAGACAAAATGGAATCCAGATATCTTGCCAACTACAGAAATGCTATCAGATATAAGGTAAATGAAAATTATTCTTACAACCTTTTCTGGAAGCCTATCGCCGGCAAGCTAAATGATATCAATAAGGTTTATTTCTCACCGGATGGTGTTTACAATCAGATCAGTATTTACACTTTGAGAAATCCCGAGTCTAAAAGTTTCATAGTAGATGAGCTGGAGATTCAGCTATTGACAAATACCAAAGACCTGGTAGCTTTCAACAAAGATGAAGGGGCAAAATTTGATCAGCAGAAAGCCTACCTTTTCGGATATCCAAACTACAACATGGGTATCGTAGAAAACAACAACAACGATCCCGAAAAGATCAATGCGGCGGCACAAAAAATTGCTGAGGATGTGAGCCTCGGAAGAGGTGGGAGCAGAGGAGGACGTGGTTCCAGTACTACTTCCGGCACACGGTCTGGTGGTTTATCAAGAGGTGTAAGAGGTAATCTGCAAAGATATGTTAGTGCCAACTCGCTGCTGGCCTTGTTACCGGGTACTGAAAAAGAAGTCAATAATATCCAAAGCCTCTATCAGAAGAAAAACTACACCACGGAAATCTTCCAGAAAAACGAAGCGCTGGAAGAAAAGGTAAAGGGTGCCGAGAAGCCTCAGACACTACACATTGCCACTCACGGGTTCTTCCTTGAAAACCAGGAACCTAAAGAAGGAGAAGTGGTGGATAAATATGTTGAAAATCCACTATTGAGATCAGGACTCATCTTTGCAGGAGCCAACAGCTTTCTTTCTGCAGGTAGTATAGATGCCGAAGGAAAATATGAGGAAGATGGTATTTTGACTGCCTATGAAGCCATGAATATGGATTTGAGCAAAACCGAACTGGTTGTATTATCAGCTTGTGAAACCGGGCTTGGAGAAGTCACTAACGGAGAGGGAGTATACGGTCTGCAAAGAGCTTTCCAAATTGCCGGCGCAGAAAGTATCATTATGAGTATGTGGACGGTAGATGATAACGCAACTCAGGAACTGATGAATACCTTCTATGAAGAATGGATGAGTTCCGGCGACAAGAAGCAGGCTTTTAACCTAGCGCAAAAGAAAATTAAAGATAAGTGGAAGTCTCCATATTACTGGGGAGCTTTCATTATGGTAGGCCTGTAACAGGTCTGCTGCCCTATTCACCTGTTTAACTGAAAATAAGACTGTCGTAAATGGCAGTCTTATTTTTTTGTCCCATTTGTCAAAGGAAAAACTCAGACTTTTCTACCTTTACTACTTATGAGTAAACCTGAAAAAACACTATTTCTGCTGGATGCTTATGCGCTGATATACAGAGCACACTTTGCATTGAGCAAAAACCCCAGAATCAATTCCAAAGGTATCAACACAGGAGCAGTTATGGGCTTCACCAATTCCTTGCTGGAAATCATCAACAAAAGAAAGCCAACCCACCTGGGAGTTGCTTTTGACACCAGTGCGCCTACTTTCAGACATGAAGAGTTTACCGAGTATAAAGCCAACAGGCAGGAGACACCGGAAGAAATCAGGTTTGCCGTTCCGGAAATCAAAAAAATGCTCAAAGGGTTTAGGATTCCCTGCCTGGAACTTGATGGCTATGAAGCCGATGATGTAATTGGTACGCTGGCTAAAAAAGCAGCCAGAGAAGGTTTTGAAGTCTTTATGATGACTCCTGATAAAGATTATGCTCAACTGGTAGAGGAGCATGTTTATCTCTATAAACCAGCCTTTATGGGAAATGCTGTTGATATTTTGGGCATCCCTGAAGTTTTGGAAAAGTTTGACATTCAAAATGTAGACCAGGTCAGAGATGTCCTCGGACTCAAAGGTGATGCAGTGGACAACATTCCTGGGGTACCTGGTGTCGGTGATAAGACAGCTTCCAAACTCCTCAAAGAATATGGCACAGTAGAAAATGTAGTAGCCAATTCTGACAAACTGAAAGGTAGTCTACAGAAAAAGGTTATCGAATTTGGTGAACAAGGGGTTTTTTCTAAATACCTGGCAACCATCAAAATAGATGTACCGATAGATTTCAACGAAGAAGATCTCATCTATAGTGGACCGGACAAAGAAATTCTGCAACCGATATTCGACGAACTGGAGTTTCGTACAATTGCCAAAAGAGTCTTTGGCGAAACTACCGCTGCTCCGAAAAAGGCAACTAAAAAAGCAGACGATTCTCAACTGGGTCTCTTCGGTGGCTCAACAGAAGAAGCTAAAGAAGAAGAAAGCAAACCGCTTGAAAAGCTGTCTCTTAATCTGGTAAAACACGATTACCACTTGATTGACACACCTGAGCTTAGAAAAAGCCTGGCCGGCTTCCTTGCCTTGCAAAAAGAGTTTTGCTTCGATACCGAAACTACTAGTCTCGAAACAACAGAAGCAGAACTCGTTGGGATTGCTTTTTGCTACCTGAAAGGAGAAGCCTATTTTGTTCCATGCCCGGAAGATCAGCAGGAAACTCAAAAGATCATAGATGACTTCAAAGAGGTTTTGGAAAATCCCGATATTGTCAAGATCGGGCAGAACCTGAAGTACGATATCCAGGTATTGAAAAATTATGACATACACGTAAAAGGCAAGATTTTCGATACCATGCTGGCACACTACCTCATTGATCCTGAAACGGCTCATAGAATGGATGTGATTGCAGAAACATATCTCAACTATACCCCGGTTCCGATCTCCAAACTCATCGGGCCAAAAGGAAAGAAACAAAAAAGTATCAGAGAAGCACCTCTGGTGGAGCTGGTTGACTATGCCTGTGAAGATGCGGACATCACTTTCCAGTTAAAAGAAAAGCTTGCACCTGAAATCACAGAAAAAGGACTTGAAAAGCTCCTTCACGATGTTGAAGAGCCTCTGTCATTTGTCCTTGCCGACATGGAATATGAAGGTGTAAAGATTGATACCGAAGCTCTCAAAGAGATGTCGGGCGAACTGGAAAAGCTGATCCTTGAAGCCCAAAAAGAAGTCTTCGATATCGCAGGAGTGGAATTTAATATTGCGTCACCAAAGCAACTGGGTGAAGTACTATTTGATAAAATGAAGTTGGTAGATAAGCCTAAAAAAACCAAATCTGGTCAATATGCCACTGGTGAAGATATTTTGTCCAAACTTGCCCCTGAGCATGAGATTGCCAGCAAGATTCTTGAATTCAGAGAGTATCAAAAACTGAAGTCTACGTATGTAGATGCGCTTCCAAAACTGATCAGCACAAAAGATAACAGGGTACATACTGACTACAGGCAGACAGTAGCAGCAACGGGAAGGCTTAGTTCAAATAATCCCAACCTGCAAAATATCCCAATCAGAACGGCCAAAGGCCGGGAAATAAGGAAAGCCTTTGTTCCACGTAGTGAAGATTATGTGCTGATGGCTGCTGATTATTCACAGATAGAACTGAGAATTATGGCTTCTTTGTCCAAAGATGAAAGTATGATGGAGGCCTTCAAAAATGGCAAAGATATCCATGCCAATACTGCTTCCAAGGTATTTGGCGTTGAATTGGATAGTGTAGAACCAAACATGCGAAGGAAAGCCAAGGAAGTCAATTTTGGGATCATCTATGGTATTTCAGCATTTGGCTTATCACAAAACCTCAATATCAGCAGGTCTGAAGCTTCAGAAATTATTGATGCCTATTTCAAGGAGTTTCCTGCGGTGAAATCATTTATGGATGAGAGCATCAACAAAGCCCGTGAACTGGAATATGTGGAAACGATCCTTGGCAGGAGAAGGTATCTGAGAAATATCAACTCCAAAAACTTTACCATGCGCGGTTTCG
The DNA here is from genome assembly GCA_038525605.1 of Bacteroidota bacterium. GTDB lineage: Bacteria > Bacteroidota > Bacteroidia > Cytophagales > Cyclobacteriaceae > JANSWY01. Next base: position 5,448 of record JBCBHL010000017.1, on the reverse strand, counting down.
ATGAAAGAAATGCCATCAACGCGCCTATCCAGGGAAGTGCTGCCGATATGATCAAAATAGCGATGATCAACATCCACGAATGGATGAAGAAAGAAAAGCTAAAATCACGCATGATCATGCAGGTACATGATGAATTGGTATTCGATGCTCATAAAGATGAATTGGACTATCTGAAGGAGAAAACAGTTGACTTTATGACCAAGGCTATGCCGCTGGAAGTACCTATGGAAGTAGGTCTGGGTACAGGAGACAACTGGCTACAGGCACATTAAGATATTTAAGTTTGACAGATAATCATACAGTACAGGACTAGAATCATGGTAGAATCGATCCCTTCGCTAAGTGACATTAAAAGAGCTCACCAGCGCATCAGAAAGTATATTATTCATACACCCATTATCACTAGTAACAGCATCAATGAGATGACTGGCGCGGAAGTATTTTTTAAATGCGAAAATTTTCAAAAAGTTGGCGCCTTCAAAATGCGTGGTGCCATCAATGCTATTTTAAGTTACAGACCGGAAGAAAGAGCCAATGGTTTTGCTACCCACTCATCCGGAAACCATGCCCAGGCAGTAGCACTGGCTTCTAAGATTGCGGGGACTAAAGCGTATATCGTCATGCCTAAAAATGCACCGGCGGTTAAGAAAAACGCTGTGAAAGAATACGGTGCTGAAATCATCCTTTGTGAGCCAAACGAAAAATCGAGACAGGAAACCTGCGACAAAGTGATCGAAGAAACCGGGGCAATTTTTATTCCTCCTTTCAACGATTATAGGGTGATCACAGGTCAGGCCACTGCAGCTAAGGAGTTGCTGGAGGATACTCCCGACCTGGACGTAGTGATGACGCCTGTTGGCGGTGGCGGCCTATCAGCTGGTACTGCCCTGATGGTGAAATACCTGATGCCCCATACTGATGTAATTCTGGCAGAACCCGAAAAGGCAGACGATGCTTACAGGTCTTTCAAAAGTGGTAAACTTCAAACAGTGAAAAACCCCAACACCATTGCCGATGGCCTGAAGGTATCGCTGGGTGACAAGAACTTCGGCATCATCAAAGAGTACGTGAAAGACATTTTTCTGGTCTCTGAGGACGAAATCATCAATGCCATGCGAATTATATGGGAAAGGATGAAAATCATCATAGAACCCAGCTGTGCCGTTCCTCTGGCTGCATTGATTAAAAACAAAGACCAGTTTCAGGGAAAACGCGTGGGAATTATCATCACTGGTGGTAATGTAGACTTAGGTAATTTACCGTTTTAGAAGTTTTAATAAATTAAGCCTGAGGTAAGAAATAATTCACCCTTATAGTCTCATTTTATCACCTTAGAACCCCGTAGAGGTGTTATTCCAAATAGAAAGGAGCTGATCGGGAATTTTCGTCCAAAAATCTCACCGCCTTCGGTTCGAGGCATGCCTCCTTCGATTTCGGTTTTCATGAGTAAATGATGATTCACAAATTGATAATCAGTGTAAACGGCTTTGATAGAAGTGATTACATCATTCATCAATGATTTTTCGGTCATTGATGCATTTTTCTCACCGCGATACATGTAGTGTCGAATCGGCCCGAGGTACTCCGTGTAATTGTCGAACGTGACAAATGATAAGAAGTAGACGGTGAAGTAATTTGATATGGTTGAGATTGCAATATCTAGCGTAATTCGTTCTGTTACGCCATTGCCTGTCTTGGTTTCAGTAGATACCTGTATTTGTGTCGCTGGACGACCGGTATTCGTTAAATCGCGAATGGCAAGAGCTGAATGCTCTATTCTCAATCGCTCGACAAGTTGCGCTGCTTTGGTAGACTTGTAGTTATTGATTCGTTCATTGGCGGCATCTTCTAGCAGCGTCGATAGCTTTTTAAAGCCTGGATAGATACCATTGTAAGAGCTCATACCTACAGGGTAATAATGTTGGATTACCTGCAGTAATTCCAAGGAAAGTGATTCCTTAAAATCTGCCTCAATATAGTCTGACTTCCAGCCAAAATACTCCTCCGCATAGGTGGCATAGTCACTGTTGGTGTAAAGAAAATCAATATTCTCTTCAGCATCTTTCAAGTACGTAATAGCAATTTGAGAGACCGGACAACTAAAAGCTACCAACGTTTTTAATGCTGGTAGCTCTAATAGTAATGATACGTTTTCCTCTATATTTAAATAGTTTTCAGCAATATTAAGTGTTTGAAGCTCGGTCATATTCAACATAGAATCACTCAATGTTTTAAGACCCAACGTTGAAACATCTAAAAATTCAACATTTTTAAATTCCCAGATTACAGCAGGCAATTCAGAAATAGGGTCTTGAATGGTAAATGTTGGATGCTCATAATCATATTTGCCCCCAATAATTGGCATGACATACCAGTGATCTCTACTTCGTTGTAAGATCACTGATAGCTTTTTGACTGCTTCTTTATGTTGCACATTCTCCAATTGCGACTTTAAATCATCGTAGGAATTTGCAACGATAACAATGTCTGAGGGTTGACCTGAAATCATGAATGAAGTTGTAAAAAAGTAAATAAATAACGTAATATATCTCATCAGCAATTCGTATCATAGCCAGCAACCGATATAGGAATTGATCCCTGACAATTTCCATTTGTAAAATAACCAAGCGACTGCATCCATTCGTTCAGTAAAGCTACTAATTTCGCTCTTACTATAGTGCTATTTAAGTCGGTTATTGATTTGGTTTTGACCCAAATGGCAAGTTCGTCTCTGGCATTGTTATAAGCTGCTGCAAAAAGCTCGGCTGCAACATATTGGTTTCTTGCCCCAACTGTAACACAGGTATTGCCAAACTCGACATTTAACATCACATTTGACGGTGAATGATGTACTGTTGCACCTAAACCAACTATCTCTGCTGTATATCCAACATCAACCTGTTCGAAGGTAAGCGTATTTGCGCATAGCTTATACGGGTTTTGGGTGGTGCAACTTCCATTTTCATCTACCCAGACACAGGTACCACACTCGACAAACGCCCCAGGAATTGCTGGATGTGGACATAAAGTTCCATCAGAGCCATTTCCACCACCACCGGTAACACCAGTGATATCGTCTGGTTGCAAACCTGATGGGACAGCATTAAACAAACAGTAATAATAGGAAGAGACAGTGCTACATCTTCCCAGGTAAAGATCACCACCACCTGTTAGTGAAGTACACACCTGATGATCAATCCATGTGCAATTAATATCCTCTGATCTGCCATCAGATTCAGGTTGGATCAATTGACCATTCTCGTAGTAATACGCATATTGTTCATCACCATGTATACCATTGACAGTTATATAACCAGTAAACTGCTCTGTTGCTTCGGTGGGAATACGCTGAATCAGATCTAGATGTAATGCATCATCCTGTGTTCTATAGGCCAGCGCATAGGTAATATATGATAGAGGTTGCAAGGTCTCTGTACCACGAATAGCCACAAATTGGGTCTGTGTTTCATGTAGTGGAAATAATAGTGCATCACCTAAAGAAATGTCTTTATATTCTCCTTCCTCCCAGGATATTGGAATTGCTTCATTTCTGCCATTGACGTTAGCAGCATTCGTTTGATTATAGAATGATTTTACTTCGTCAATGGTGAGTGTTTTTTCGAATACCTCCTCGTGATCACACGATGTGAGAAAAAAGGCCATATAAAGTAAGGCAACCATAAAATTATGTGTTGTTTTCATGTTTTTTGAAATAAAAGAGTGAAGACGAAACCGTTCTGGAGTAGCGAATAATTAGTCGAAAAATTGCGTGATGAACAGTTTCCGTCAAATAATAATAGAAATAGAATTGGTGCAATTCCAGGTATATCCCAAGAATTGCCCGTTGTTACAAAGGCTCTGTCTTCATGGTAATTAGTTGTTAAAAAGTGCCTACTCTATTAAAGGCTTTTCGGCATCCGCCTTGGCTAACTATTTATAAACTACGTAAACGATACATATTAATTAGAAATAGACTGACTAATCGTCACTAGCCAGTCACTCCCCTGCTGGTAGCATATGTTGCTAACCACACTAGACTGAAAACTCCTTTAGCACTTGTGAAATATCCTCTTCTTCTGCCAAAACTTCCAGCGTATGCAGCAATAATAGACGAATGATAAGCGGATCTTTTTTCGCGATTACCGTCAGGCCAGTCAGCATTGTCTTTCGCAGCTCATCGCCAGAACGATGTTTGGGCACATGCAAACCGATTTGCACGTAGTTTGTACTCATCTCTCGTATCTCTAACTTAAACCGATCTTGCTTCGTGGTTGGAGAAGAAGATGGCACAAATCGCTTGAAGATACCACAAGGTGATAGCAACCAAACCACAATCAAACCGATCAGGCTCATATACAATGCATGCAATGACGAGAAATACCAGGATTCTAGTGCGAAAGGGAGTAGCATAAACTAGTTACATTAGATCAATGAAAAAGACTGAACAATAAAGTGCTATGGGCAAATCCTTTGAGGATTTGTCGTATTTGCTTTAATTGCATAGGCAATCTAAACATTCATTTTGCATTTGCAAAATGAATGCATAATTATTTTACAGTTAAGTCGTATTGATTTGGAACAAACTACATTTGATCGCTTCAAGCTATTTAGAAAAACGGTGAATGCTTCTGCTAGTGAACTCGGTGAGTTACTAGGCGTCCATCGCAATGCGATTTATAGCTACGAGAAAAATGTACAAGTCCCTAACGACAAATTAGATTTGTTAAAAGAAAAGTACCGGTTGAATGTGAATTGGTATCGTTTTGGGACAAACCCCATGATCCAGTTTGATGCGAATGAAGAGGCGTTGATACCTGGCCTGCCTATTATCAGCGATCTTCTCAACAATATTTTACATCGACTCCCCGATACGGATAGGCATTTAGTGAGTGAATTAAAAGCTGAAATCGTCGCTCTTCAACAACGTAACTCCAAAGATGAAATGATGGAGTTATTAAAACGCATTGATAGCAATATCAAGAAGCTGTGACCTAGTGTTTGATAATATCGATCAGTTCCTTTACGTCATCATTAATGGCATGTTTCAGACGTTTGCGACGAACAAATCGCACTATCAGGAAAATTCCTATTATGAGCATGAGAGCGCCAATGCCGTAAAGAACCTTTTGCAAGGTAGAAAGACGTGAATCCTGACCGACTGCAAAAAAATAGTTGTTAATAGCGGTTACGCCTAGCTCTTTGCGATGCATCTCAATCACCTCCTCCTGACGCATCCTAAATTGATCCAACAAATCATATCCATGTGTCGAGTATAATCGCCCTTGCTCTCCTTCCACTGCCTCTGCCAAAAATCGATAGATTTTAATGTCTTCTGCATTTGTCATCAGATCCGTATCATCCACCAACTTTAATGCTTGCAACAAGGCTGATTTCGCCTCACTTGTCTTTTGCTGCATCAAATATATCTCACCAATGTCTTTCCAGCTC
>JBCBHL010000016.1:0-41321 GCA_038525605.1 Bacteroidota bacterium | reverse complement strand
TTAGAGGGTACTCTACAAACTAAAATAAGAAATGTCAATTTTGAGAGCCTGTGTAATCGGGTCTGGATTTTCTGGCTATGTGAATTCTGTTTTTGACTGTTCCTATCGGAATACTTAACCTTTCGGCAATCTCATGATACTTAAAACCTCTGAAATGCATCACGAAAGGCTAAGTATTCGGATAGGAACAGTCAAAAACAGAATTCACATAGCCAGAAAGGAATTAAAATCTTATCTTAGAGGGTACTCTACAAACTAAAATAAGAAATGTCAATTTTGAGAGCCTGTGTAATCGGGTCTGGATTTTCTGGCTTATCAGTTGCTACGGAACTTGCAACGAAAGGCCATCAGGTAACAATTTTAGAAAAAAACGATTCACCAGGCGGAAGAGCCCGAAGGTTTAACCAAGATGGTTTTACCTTCGACATGGGACCTTCCTGGTATTGGATGCCGGACGTATTTGAACGTTATTTTGAAAGGTTTGGAAAAAAGGTATCCGATTATTACCAGCTTGATAGATTAGATCCTTCATACGCTGTGATTTTCTCTGAAGACGAATTCGTGGATATTCCCGCTAAAATGTCTGAAATGGAAGCCCTTTTCGAATCATATGAAAAGGGCAGTGCTGCTAAGCTTAGAGAATTTTTATCACAAGCCGCTTATAAATATGAGGTAGGGATTAACGACCTTGTTTATAAACCCAGCAGATCTGTTGGTGAGTTTATGGATATCAGGTTACTACGAGGGGTTATAAAGATGGATGTGTTCCAATCAATGGCTAAACACGTCAGAAAATTTTTTACTCATCCTAAGCTCATAGAATTAATGGAGTTTCCTGTCCTGTTTCTGGGAGCTTTACCTGAAAATACACCTGCGCTTTACAGTTTAATGAATTACGCAGATATCAGTCTTGGAACCTGGTACCCGGAAGGTGGTATGTTTAAAATTGTTGAGGGTATGTTGTCACTGGCTGAAGAGAAAGGTGTGAAAATACAGTATAACAGTGAGGTGACAGGCTTTAACTATGATAAGGGGAAGATCACCCATGTAAATACTACTAATGATTCATTAGAGTTTGATGTTGTAGTTGCCAGCGCAGACTATAATCATGTAGATCAGCAACTTTTGGATCAGCAGTATGCCAATTACTCCAAAAAGTACTGGGAAGGCAGAACGATGGCGCCATCATGTTTACTCTATTACTTGGGCGTCAATAAGAAGTTAGAAAAACTACAGCACCATAATTTGTTTTTTGATACAGATTTCAAAAAGCATGCTGAAGAAATTTATACTACAAAAGAGTGGCCTGAAAACCCACTGTTTTATGTGTCGGTTACTTCCAAAACCGATAAGGAATCGGCTCCTCCGGATATGGAGAATGTTTTCTTATTGATTCCAGTAGCGACTGGTTTGGAAGATACTGAAGAAGTTAAAGAGAAGTATTTCGATATGACAATTACCCGATTGGAAAAGCTGACTGGCCAGTCTATCAGGGAACATATTGTCTACAAAAGGGCCTATGCCCCTTCGGATTTTGTAGCGGATTATCATGCTTTTAAGGGAAATGCCTACGGATTAGCCAACACATTAAAACAAACCGCTATTTTAAAACCGGGCTTAAAAAACAAAAAACTTAGTAACTTGTATTATACTGGCCAATTAACTGTACCGGGCCCGGGAGTTCCTCCGTCTATTATCTCCGGTATTGTTGTGGCTAATGAAGTAATAAATGATCATCATTAATTTATAAGAGTATGTCTTTAGAACTTTTTAGTACTACCACTTTTAAATGCAGTAAGTTAATTACCGAGCATTACAGTACGTCATTTACATTGGGCATCAAAACTCTGGACAAATCGCTTCACTTTCCTATTTACGCTATTTATGGATTTGTAAGGTATGCAGATGAAATAGTCGATACTTTTCATGAATACGATAAAAAGTATTTATTGGAGAAATTTAAGAAGGATACTTATGAGGCAATTGAAACCGGAATTAGTTTAAATCCAGTGATTCATTCCTTCCAGGAAACCGTTAACCGTTACAATGTAGGTCTTGATTTGATAGAAGCATTTCTGCATAGCATGGAGATGGATCTCTATAACGAAGACTACAACGAAGAGACTTACAATGAATACATTTACGGTTCGGCGGAAGTGGTTGGTTTGATGTGTCTGCACGTGTTTTGCAATGGCGATTTGGATGAATACAACCGATTGAAGGAGCCAGCAAGAAGACTGGGAGCAGCTTTTCAGAAGGTGAATTTTATCAGAGATATCAAAAGTGATTTTAAAGAAAGAGGACGGGTATATTTCCCAGGTGTAGACTTTGATTCCTTTTCAAAATCTGACAAAGAACTGATTGAAAAAGATATTCAGGAAGACTTTGACGCAGCTTATCAAGGTATATTGCAGTTGCCAAAAGGCGCACGTTTAGGGGTATACATCGCCTACATTTACTATCAGAAGCTGTTTAAAAAGATTACCAAGTTACCAGCTTCTAAAGTGCTGTCAGAAAGAATCAGAATTCCTGACACCAGAAAACTGGCAATTTTGACTAAGACTTATTTCATGCACAGGCTTAACTTCATGTAATCATGGCCCTATACTTTTATTTGCATTTATTCACGCTTTCGTTCCCGTTGGTAAGGTCTTTTGAAAGCAGGATCAAGTATGCTACAAAATGGAAATACCTTTTTCCTGCGATTTTCATTACCGGGACATTTTTCCTTGTATGGGATGTGATATTCACCTATAACGGTGTTTGGGGATTTAATGAAGATTACCTGTTGGGAGTGTACTTGTTTAAATTGCCTCTGGAGGAATGGTTGTTTTTCCTTACAGTTCCATTCTCCAGCGTGTTTATCTATGAGTGCGTATTGTATTTTATGAAAAAGGATATTTTGGGCGGAAGCGGCTCCAAAATCCTTATTGGAGTTGCAGTCTTCTTGATAATTGCAGCTTTACTGAATATAGACAGAGCATATACTTTCTGGAATTTCCTTTTTACAGGCTTGTTTATTTTGGTCAGTTTAAGGTTCCTGAAACCGGCAAATGTTGACAGATTTATCATTGCTTATCTGATTCATTTAATCCCTTTTATGATCGTAAACGGTGTTTTAACTGGTTCGATTACCGATGAACCTATTGTTTGGTATAATGATGAACAAAATTTAGGTTTTCGAGTTTTTACTATACCTATTGAAGATACCATATATGCACTATTGCTTTTGTTCATGAATGTGAGTTTTTACGAGTATTTCATGAGATCAAAGTCTGTTAATGACAAAAATAGCTAATGAAGATGACGCTTGACCTTGACGTAAATATTGATGTTAATTCCGGGTTTTGTTTCGGAGTAGTTTTTGCCATTGAAATGGCTGAGGATATCCTCGATTCTGATGGACACTTATATTGTCTGGGAGATATTGTGCATAATGATGAGGAAGTAGCGAGGCTTGAGGCCAAAGGTCTGAAAATCATTAATCACGGTGATTTAGAAAACATTCGTGATGAAAAGGTGTTGATCAGGGCACATGGAGAACCGCCCTCCACGTATCAAACAGCTATTCGTAATAACCTCGAATTGGTAGATGCATCATGTCCCGTGGTATTGAAGCTACAAAACAGGATAAAAAATTCGTTTGATAAGAGAGATAAGATTTATATCTATGGCAAACATGGACATGCCGAAGTGATAGGCCTCTTGGGACAAACTAACAATGAGGCGATTGTATTTCAGGATATAACTGAATTGGATATCGATGAAATGCCACAAAATATCACTCTCTACAGTCAAACAACGAAAAGTACCGATAAATTTTACGAGATCACTAGAACACTGACGGAGGCGGGAATCAATGTCAACAGCAATGATACAATTTGCAGACAAGTATCTAACAGAGACAAAGAACTAAGGTATTTTGCTACCCGTTATGATAAAATTGTGTTTGTTTCGGGCACCAAGTCTTCTAATGGAAAAGTTTTGTATAATATTTGCAAACAAAGCAACCCAGACACTTACTTTGTATCCAGAAAGGAGCAATTAGATCGAAACTGGTTTAGTGAGGGTGATTCAATCGGGATTTGTGGAGCAACCTCTACACCCATGTGGTTGATGAAGCAGGTAGAAGAGGAACTGAAAACATTTTAAGGTATATGCAGATAGCAATAAATGCAGCATTAGTTATTGGTACGTTTTTGTTTATGGAATTTGTAGCCTGGTTTACCCATAAGTATATCATGCATGGTTTTTTATGGACGTGGCATAAATCGCATCATACAAAACACGATCATGCATTGGAAAAAAACGATCTGTTTGCTGTTGTTTTCAGCATCCCATCCGTATTGCTGATAGTCATTGGCTTTGAAATACCAGAGGTAGGATTCCTTAAATACGTTGGTTTTGGCGTATTGTCTTACGGCATATTTTATTTTATTTTTCACGATATAATTGTACACCGGAGGGTTAAAATCAAATACAATCCAACATCAAATTATATGAGACGAATCATGAATGCACATTATGTTCATCATGAAAAGCATACGAAAGAAGGAGCAGAGGCATTTGGATTTTTGTTTGCGCCCAAAAAATATCAGAAAAAATAAGCTACTGAATTGGGAATTCTTTGGAGATAACCACCTCTCCTTTGTAGTAGAAACTCACATATATTACATCAGAGTTGATGCCATCAAAATTAAATACTCTTACTCCAAACCTATTTCCTGGAATTTGCTGTTTGTCAATTTCGTTGTTATTGTTATCCTTTATTAAAACTGTAACTTCGTCACTCATAGGTTTCAAAGCAGTTACAATCACTTTATTTTTATTTTCAACGACTTCCCATTCAAAATTGCTAATGAAACGGTCTGTAGCAGATTGATAAGCGATCGTATCGTAGAGGACAAACAGGGGAGAGAACAATTCTACAGAATAGGTGTCACTTGTGAATTCGGAGAAATCTATTGGTAAAATGAAGCCTTTTTTATCCTTTATCTTCCGTGTAAAGACTGTCTTTTTGGCTTGATTGCGGACGCTGACTTTGACGTCCGAAGCAATGTCCGAAGAAAAGTAAAGCTTGTAAACATTCTGATCGGCAGTTTGAACCAATTTCATTTCGCCATTTTGACCATACAAAACTGGAGACAGTAATAATGAAAAGAGGATCGTGATGATAGTTATGTTCATAGTATAGCTTTTTTGATCAATGTCGACACCTTAAGGATCTATTGCGTCCTTTCTGATACTCCAGGTGTTGACCTTGTTTCCTTTATAATAAATCGATACGTTGGTAACATCAGCCTCTGAATCATTGAAGTCGAAAACGCGCATACCAAATTCTGCCCCAGTAATTTTCTGATCACTGATGATATCTTGTTCGTTTTCATTGATGATAATTCTAAATTCACCTTTCAGTGATTCGGTAGCCGTCAGGATTACCTTATTACCTACTATTTCACCTTCAAACTTCTTTTTCAGCAGATCAATTTCTGTTTGATAATTAATCGTGTCATACAATGTATAAAGAGGCGTAAAGACCTCAATGTAGTAAATTCCACTTGGTTGGCCGGATAAGTTGATCGGGAAGACAAATCCTTCTTTATCTTCTGTTTTGAACTCATCTATTTTTTGACCTTCGGGATTTAAGGTGGTGATCACTACATCAGACTTCATGTCTGACATATACAACAGTTTATAATGACTCAGGCTATCGCCTTTGTGAATTTCAATTCTTCCGTTCTGACCAAATGCAACAACTGCATTTAAAAGAATAATAATTAACAAACTGAATTTCATGATTCTAAAACTATTTAAAACTCTAAACTTTGTTTAGCTGAAGTATTAGTTGAGGTTTTTTGTAAATAGTAACGACAAAAATGACGTATATGCTTCACAATACCTTCTTGAATTAGACCAACGGTCGTTATTTGTCGATGTACTAAGTTAATTTTATTGAAACCTGCGTTTTATCTTATGATATTGTTTGCTACTTAAAATAAAATAGTAGGAGAATACTTCAACATGACAAAATTATTACACTAAAACTGTTTAGAATACCACAATGCCATGAAGGGGGTATTTTGTTGTTCAAACCGAATAATTGTGGCTGAAACTTACCTGGATTTTAGAATTAACGCTGTTTTAGGGTTTATTATGATGTCTTCAGCAACAGCAGAAGTACTAAACTGTTGATTTTGCAGAACAGTTTCCCATGGACCTGCAGGTAACTGAATAGTCTGCTTTTCGTCAGAGCCATTAAATGCAATAAAAACATTTTTCCACGTTTCTTCAGGCAGCTTACTACCATCAAGTTGATAAGCTATTACCAGGTCTGGCGTATCGGTAAAAGAGAGCCTTTGTTGAATCTCTTCAGTAGTTTTTAATCTGAAGACAGGATGCTCTTTTCGCATTTTGATGAGTTCCTTATAATACTGGTATATTTCTTCATTTTCGGCTTTAAGCCCCCAGTCTAATTTATTAATGGCATCAGGAGACTTATATGAATTGTGGTCACCGTTTTTGGTCCTTAAAAATTCTGCGCCAGCGTGTAGAAACGGAATTCCCTGCGAGGTGAATATGATTGTATTTGCCAGCAAATGCATGGAGATTAGCTCATCTTGCGGTCTTTTCGTAGAAATATCCAGCTTATCCCATAGCGTCAGATCATCATGGCAAGCTACATAGTTGATAGATTGCCAGGGGCCATTTGAGCGGTGAGCCTTAGTATAATTGACTTTTTCATAATCAAGTTGTGGATGTTCAGTACCAGCAACGATTCCGAACTTGACGCTCTCTTTCATTCCCGGCTTGCCGCTGGCAAATCCTCTGTCTTCATGGTCGGCCCAGTGTCCTTTAATACCATCTCTGATTTCGTCGGAGAACACAGCAAAATCATTCATCTGATTCACGTTGTCTTTGACAGCTCTCTTACTTTCCTCCAGTGGACTGGCTCCTGCGGTCCATCCTTCGCCGTATAAGATGATAGAGGGATCTATTGCTTTCACCTCTTTGGCAATCATATTCATTGTTTCAATGTCATGAATACCCATTAAATCAAATCGAAATCCGTCGATGTGGTATTCTTCAACCCAGTACCTGACCGATTCCACAATAAATTTTTGCATCATCGGTTTTTCTGAGGCAATCTCATTTCCACAGGCAGAAGCGTTCGAAAAACCACCATCAGATGTTTGTCGGTAGTAATAGCCCGGATACAGCTGATTGAAATTAGAATCTTCCGTTGCACCAGTGTGGTTATAAACCACATCCATAATCACTCTCAGTCCCTGCTTATGAAGCGCCATCACCATTTGCTTAAATTCTTTAATTCTTACAGTACCGTTATGTGGGTCAGTAGCATAGGACCCTTCCGGTGTGTTGTAATTTTGTGGATCATAACCCCAATTGTATTGGTTTTGATCTGGTTGCGACTCATCAATACTTCTGAAATCGAACGAAGGAAGCAAGTGTACATGCGTAACGCCCAGATCTTTTAAATGCGAAATCCCGGTGGCAGTAGATTGATAATTGGAGTTGTTTTCTGTGAAAGCGAGAAACATGCCTTTGTTTTTTAGGCCCGATTGCTCACTGATTGAGAAATCCCTGATATGTAATTCATAAATAATAGCGTCATTAACATGTTCGAATGCTGGTTTTTGATCGTTCTCCCAACCTTCGGGATTGGTAGCTGATAGATTTGGAACCATCGCTCTTTTGCCGTTAAGTCCAACAGCTTTTGCATATGGGTCAGCTACTTCCTGTTTGCTAACCCCTTCAATAATCGCCTGGTAAGTATAATATTTTTCGCGATAGTCCCCATTTAGATCGATGCTCCAAATGCCTTTATTCACTTTCATGTCGTGAGTTTCAATCAGACTATTACTGTGGCCGTCTTCATAAATCCTCAGGATCATCTTTTCGGAAACGGGGCTCCATACTTTAAAATTAGTAGTGTTGGACTCATAAGTTGCTCCAAACGTTGTCTGTAAAGGGTCTTGATTGTTATCCATTGGTTGCTCGTTAGTACACCCAAACAGGCTTAAAACTGCGATTATAAGGAGGAATCGAAACTTTGTTAGCATATGAAAATACTTTATCTACGAAAATATAAGGTACGTAAATTAAAAGTAGCCCTTCGTCGAAAAGCTCTTATCTAATATTCTAAAAATACTACTTTTAAGTGAAAATAATGCTGTTAAGTAGATTAACACACACCTTTTTTCCTAATAAAGAGTTATGAGTATTCAGAAAGTAGAAAGAATAGAGGAAGTTTGGAAACCAATAGAAGGATTCGACAATTACGAGATTTCAAATCAGGGAGACATCAGAAGCCGTGATAGAAAAAGCTGGCATAAAGGAAGTAAAACCTATATGAAAATTAAGGGTAAGGTCATGAAGCAAAGATGGAATAAGGCCTGTAAATGTTATTTCCTGGATTTGATCAATAATGATGGTAAAAGAAAGACAGTATACCCTCATAAAGAAGTAGCTAAAGCATTTTGTATCAATGTAATGCCTGAGGAGCTGACCATGATCATCCATTTGGATAACAACCCTAAAAACAATAACAGCTCAAATCTTGACTGGGTTAGTCCTTCGGAACACATGGCGTTTCAATTTAAAGTTGGCAACAAGGACAACTATAAAGTTTGGGAGGTCAGGAAAAAGAAGTATAAAAATGGCTTTAAAAGCAGCGAAAAGATTACTAAATCTCAGCAGGGTAAATCTAAACCCTCAACAGTGAAATCTGAAAAGAAGGAAAATAATAACAATCAGGCTAGCGCTAATAATCTGGTTTACGCTTAATTCATAGTTTTGGTATTTGAACTATTTTCGCAGCAACATAGTCCCGTAGCTGTATCCACCACCAAATACTGTTACAACAATGTTTTCACCTGACTGAAACTTCTTCCAGTTTTCAGCCAAAACAATACCGGAACCGGCACATCCGGTATTCCCAAGGTATTCTATGTTATTGAGTGTCTTTTCTAAAGGAAGCTGCAGATTTTCTACAACGTTCTTAGCTATTCTCAGATTAGCCTGATGTGTGATCAGAAAATCCAGATCTTTCATGGATAAGCCGTTCTTTTCGAGAATGCTGATGGTTGTTTTAGCCATGAAATTACAGGCGTTGATGAAAACATCTCTGCCGTTTGGCATAGTCAGCCCGCCATCAAAAGGTCTTAGTACTACTCCGTCAATTCCTTTTCCGATGGTCGCTGCACCCCCAGTAATGATTTGGATCACTTCAACGCTTTCCTCTGACAATTTTTCTTTTGTAACCCTAATAGCAGCAGCACCATCACCCCATAAATGCCCTGATTTGGTATTGGTGTCATTGTTATAAGCTGTATTGTGCTCTGTTAGTACGATCAAAGCATCAGTAGCTTTGTTCATCGCAAAATACCCTTCGGCCAATTCCATTGCATTGACGAAAGAAGAACAAGCTGAACTGATATATACTGCAGGTACATCTTCAATATTCAGGTAATGCTGCACCTGATGAGCGATTGTGGAAACAGTATCATAAGGTGTATATGAGGCTCCAACGATCAAATCAACCCCAGATAAATCTGATGTCTTTTGAAGAGCTTTTACCGCATCAACAGCCATTGTGTGAGTGTTCTCACCTTCGCCAGCTCTCCTACGCTCTTTTATTCCGGTTCTTTCGACTATCCAGCTATCGGTAAGTCCGTTCAAACCTTCAAAATAGTCGTTTGATATCACCGTTTCAGGTAAATAGAATGATACATCTGAGATATACATACTTTACTTGGGTATTATAGCAAAAACAATAGGGTTTTTTGCTTTTTGTTTGTTTTCAGCCGTGAAGTAAACAAAAATAATACTCAAATGAAACAAAAAACTGCTAAGTGTCTAATTCAAACCTGATGCATCTGTCTCAGATTGAGGAATTGGCAGTATTAAGTCAGTATTTAGTGGGTTTTCACCAAATCTTTCTATTCCAATTACAATTTCAGGGTCATTCTTAAACATACGTGTTCTTCTAAGGTCATGAAGCAGATGACCCTCAAATAACAGCTCTCTTTTTCTTTCAAAAGCAATGCTGTCATACAATGAAGAAGGGTCTGCAAAATCGGCAGTCTGCAATGCCTCGATTCCTGCACGCTCTCTTACTACATTCAGTGCTGCCAGCGCATCCGTATTGACAGTGCCTGGGTTTAGTTCATACAATGCTTCGGCCCTAATCAGATAGATTTCAGCTAATCGGATAACCGGAATGACATGGTCTGCTCTGATGTATTTACTACTGGCCAGCAACCCGGTATTAACGGGGTTTCTGTAAAAGGCAGTGGTGATGGCATCACTGGTAGTAGCTTCGTCGATATTTAGATTTATCTGTACCCGCTCATCCTCACTGTAAAACGAAGGACTCGTGAAATTTGGTGAACGGCTGAATAAATGTGTGTCTATGATGCCTAAAACCCCAAAACCGCTTTCCGTCAGCGCCGACACGTAAGTAGTAAGTCCAACGCCTGTGGTTCGGTCTCCGGCATTATTTGCCAAAGTCTGCTGAATGGCAAAGATATCCTCCGGACTGTTCGATAAGTTGTTGAATGCATCCAAAGCATTATTCAGCAGGGTAAACTCATTGGCATCAATGATGTTATTTGCGTGAGTAAGTGCCGAGGCAAAATCATTTTTTTGAACGCTTACACGTGCCAGAAAAGCCTGACAGGCAAAGTAGGATATGTTTACTCCGTTTTTGCCGAAGCTTTCCAGTAGGGCAGAAGCGTTTGTCAGGTCATTTTCTATTTGTGTGTAGATTTGTCCGACAGTCGCTTTTGATGGATTCTGCACTTCATTGATGCTGGCAACAGGTTCTGTAATTAAAGGTAAGGCAGGCTCAGAAATGTTAGTTGGGCTGTACTGTGGGGCCCATAGTCTTACCATTTCGAAATATATCGCTGCCCGTATGGCCAAAGCTTCTCCGTTTATTCTGTTCCTGGTCGTAGGGTCTGTGACATTGTCAAGATTTGCAAGGACGTTATTAATCAGGTTAATTACTTCATAACCTCTGACCCAGTTAGCTTCAACGATCGGATTCGTTCGTACAATGTTATGATTAAAGAAAGCTTCGTGATCTGCACCACCACTACTGACAAGCCATGCGACATCACTTCTTTTGCTGATCAATTCAGAGATTAGAATAAAATCACCCCCGTATAACTCACCTCCGGAAAAACCGTCACTAAATCCGCCAAGTCCGTAGTATGCTCCTGATAGTGCTCTTTCGATATTCTCGGTTGTGCTCAGGTCGTCAAGAGAAAAGTTGTTTTCAGCATCAAGGTCCAAAAGTGAATCACAAGACGACAGAGAAAAAAGAAAGACAAGAATTATTGCTAATTTTTTATAAGTAGTAGTCATGATTAAAATCCAATTTTTAGTCCTGTAATAAACATTCTTGCCTGTGGAGCAGTGAAATTATCAATTCCTCTTAAAATATTAGCGCCTAGAGCACCTGCGAGAGGATCAACCGAGTTGACATCTGGATCGAAACCTGTATAGTCAGTAATGGTCAACAGGTTTTGTCCGCCGATAAAAAAGCTAAACTTTTCGAGGTTCAGCCTCTCTAGTACCTGGCCGGAGAAATCATAGGTCAGCGTTACATTATTTAATCTCAGGTAGCTACCGTCCTGCAACCATCTGCTGGACGGATTTGGGATGTCTGCGGCTGGATTGACGCCAGGGAAACTGGCAATATCACCAGGTGCATACCACCTGTCCAGCTGATCTATCGTTTGAGAAAAACCAAGGAACCCACTATTGGAAAGTTCTTCTCCGGTTTGATTATAAATGTCTACACCTAAGACAAATTGAAAGGCAAATTGTAAGGTGATGTTTTGATAAGATAATGTATTGGTCAGTCCGCCGAACAGATCGGGGTTTGGATTTCCGACGACTTGCCTGTTATCCAGCGCTACATTGTAGTCCGTAGTGGTGGCCCCATTGCCAATGTCGTACAATGCCAGACCTGTTTCTGAATCAACACCTGCATATACAGGCATGAAAAATACCCCTGCTGATTCGCCTTCCAGGTAGGCATTTACACCCGTAATCAATCTTTCACCGTTTAGGTCTTTTACAGTATTTTCATTTGAGGTTATGTTGAATTCCGTTGACCATGAAAAATTATCCGTAGTGACATTTTCAGAAGCAATACTGAACTCCCAGCCTTTATTTTCCATCGTGGCAATGTTGTCAATAACAGAAGTAAACCCACTGGTTTGGGTCAATGGTCTTGGAAAGAGCAAGTCTGTCGTGTTTTTGCTGTAATAACCAATGCTACCGGAGATCCTGTTTTCGAACAATCCAAAATCAATTCCAACATCCAGTTGGCCAGTTGTCTCCCATTTTAGGTTTTCGTTGGCCAGGTTATCGAATCTGAGTCCTTGCTGATCTGCGTATCTAACAAGGAATAAATTAGTTCTATACAGAAAATCACCCGAAGGTGTATTTCCAATCAAACCGTAGCTGGCTTTTAGCTTTAGGAAGTTGATCACCTTGTTATTATCAAGGAACGACTCTTCTGATAAATTCCAACCTGCTGAGACAGCTGGAAAAACGCCATATCTGTTTTCCGGACTAAACCTTGAAGAGGCATCAACTCGTCCACTTGCCTGGAAAAAATACTTTCCATTGATGGAGTAATTCAGTCTGGTATAAAAAGATAAAAACGATGATGCTGAGCCGGGTACCGGATTGTTCAATAAACTTGGACTGTTTTCAGGAAGTGATTCCAACTCCGAAATGGAATTTACTCTGGCTGATTTTTCCACAACATCAGCGGAAGAATTCTGATAAGACGATCCCAGAATTGCGGAAAACTTGTTCTGACCACCAAGAGTGGTTTCATAGTCTAGATAACCATTGATTAGATAGTTGGTGACATTAGTTTCTATAATTCTGGAAAATCCTGTAGGGTTTCCGTCCAGCGTTTCGGGGCCTTGTCTTCTCTCCAGTGTCTCATCCAATAAATCAATTCCTCCGTCCAGATTAATAGAGAGCTTGTCATTCACATCGTAGGTGAGCCCGAGGTTTCCTATGAAAAAGTTACTGGTTTCGATAAAATCAGAGAAAGTGACCTCTGTTACCGGATTATAGAAATTCCTGCCTGTTAATGTTCTTAGATTGAAATTATCATTCGGATCACCTTCATCAGATGCCGGAAGAAGCAATGCCTTGAGCGGATTACCCAGATCGGCATCATCAGCCAGTCTGTTGTTATTGGTTCTTGCACCGGAAAGAGACAAATTTGCAGAAAGCTTCGATGAAAGCTGTTTGTTGGCATTGAATTGTAGATTGAGCCTGTCAAAATCATTACCGATCAGAATACCTTCCTGATCCAGATAAGACACACTACCAAAATAATTGGCAGACTCATTTCCACCGGAAATACTCGCATTGATTTTATTGAGAGTGGCGGCCCGGAAAACCTCATCCTGCCAATCCGTGTTGAAAGTAAGCTGGTCTCTGGCTCTGTCAAAAACTCTGAAGACTTCACCGAGTAAATTGTCATCACTAAAATTGATGACGGTACCTCCATTGGTTGTTACCCTTTCTTCTGCAATCCATCTCCTGATGTTTTCATCTGAAAATGAGTTGCTAAGGTCGTTTAAAACGGCCAAATCACCGCCTTCGTTAACCCATCCTATTCGGAAGACAATGTTGTCCAATTGATTTTTAACCCCAGTTTCAAATAATTGTACCAGGTGATCATCAGCAGAATACAAATCCAGTTTTTTAGGCGTAATTCCGACACCAAATTGATAGTCGATGTCTATTCGCGTCTTACCTTCGCTCCCTGATTTCGTTTTGATGAGTACTACACCATTTGCGGCCCTTGATCCGTAAATTGCAGTTGCAGAAGCATCTTTTAGCACTTCAATTGACTCAATGTTATTTGGGTTGATATTGGATTGACTTCCTGAGGTTAGTGGGATTCCATCTACTACATAGAGTGGCGCATTCGAACCCGTAAGAGAGGAGCCACCTCTGATCAGAATTGATGAAGCTGAGCCAAGTTCTCCGGACCCACCCTGAACCAGTACTCCGGAAGCTTTTCCCTGATTGGTTTGTTCAAGCGATACCACCGGTTGTTGAGTGAGGCCTTCTCCACTTATTGATGAGACACTACTGGTGGATTCTTCTTTAGAGATAGAGCCGATTCCTAATTCTACCTGATCATCAGATGTATTATTGCTGGAGTTCGCCAGCACCATAATCACATCAATGGATGACCTGTTATTGATTTCAATTTCTTGCGTTTGATATCCGGTAAGTTCAAAGACCAGAACTGAAGTACCGGAGGGTGCCGATATTTCATAGTCTCCGTTATAGTCAGATTTTTGAGATTGACTACTGCCTTTAACTTTGACAGTTACTTCAGCTAATCCCAGAACTTTGCCTTTGGCTTTGATTTTGCCTGTGACTACATTTTGCGCATAAACGATATTCATGGCAAAAAGAAAAACAAGCAGGTTGGTAAGTGCTTTTTTCATATGTATGAATTTATCCTACAAATTACGAATAATCCTAAAAGTAGCAAAAAGTGATGAGGTACTACCATAGAAAATCTAATTTAAGTGGACCGGAATGATGTGTTCGTCGAAATTTCAGCACAAAAAAAGGGCTACAAACTGTAGCCCTTTCAGAACATCATTAAATGCCTTTTATATTATCTGTCCCAACCTACTCGGTCAGTTCTTAAATCAACTTCATCCTCCTCAGGAGCATTTTCGTTGAAAAGAATTTCGTCATTACCATAAGGCCATCTTACAAGAACTGCAGAACCTCCGTCGGTAGGAGTCAGACTTGGAATATCTGTTCTTCTGTAGTCATTGTAAACTTCAGGCTGAGTAAATAGACCGATATACTTTTGGATCATGATTTCATCTAAAGTAATTCCACCAGCAGGATCCACTTCAGGCTGAGTTATATAAGTAGCATAACCCATAGAACCGATGTGGTCGAAAGACTCTTCAATTGCAGTAAGATATGCATCTCTGATAGCAGTAGCAGAACCACTTGTTCTAGACAAGCACTCAGCTTCGATGAATTTCAACTCTCTGTAAGAGATCAATTCCTGCTCAAACTGCTGCACAAAGTATGGATGACCATCAACAAAGGTTTGATCCATGACAGCTAATCTTGTAGTGTCGTTAAGATCTGTCATAATACCTCTCATAGTCGGGTGAAATTCGATATCACCAGTTCTGCCGATATTGAATCTGTACCACTGTCCTGAGTTAACAGCATCGGTATAAAGATACTGTAAATCATCATCAGCAGAAGTGAATCCGTTACCCGCGGCAGCTAATGCCTGAGCATATTCACCTTGGTGTAAATGCATTCTTGCTAAGATAGAATTTGCAGCCTTAGCCCACTTGTCCAGGTCTCCGGCATACATTACATCAGCAGAACCTAAAGCAACACCACCGTCACTTCCTTGCAATAAACTGATTCCAGAAGTTAATAAAGTATTCACTTCAGCGTAGATTTCAGCTTGCGTATCGAACTCAGCAGAGATTTTATCAATACCCTGAAAAGCGTCAGAGAATGGTATGTCATCCCAAACGTCAGTTGCCATCATGATAGTGTATGCTGTTAATATATTAGCAACACCTTCGTAATGACTCAGACCGCTTTCCTGAGCTTGCGCCTTTAGTACATTTAACTCTATAAGGATATTCTCATAGATGTTATTCCATGTCGTATTAAAAGTCGCAGGATTCATACTGGAATAGTCATTGATAGAAGTCCACTGTCTGGCTACTCCTTCAGTTTGCTGAACTAACACAGCAGAGAATCTGGAGAAATCTCCACCGGTTACGTCAGCTATATTAACTTCTATATTTGGTAAAAGAACAGTAACAGGTACAGAGGTAGGGCTGTTAGGGTTCTCATTGATTCCATCTCCCAGGTAATCTTCACAAGCAGTTGCAAAAAACAAAGTGAAAATTGCAACAAGCGCTAATTTTTTTCTAAATATATTTTTCATGTTTTTTCTACCTATGAATTAAAATGTTGCTCTTACATTGAATAGGAAAGATCTACTGGCAGCAGCGTTGAAGTAATCAAGACCTTGTGCGTTACCAACACCAGTTAAACTGGTTTCAGGATCCACACCGTCATACTGTGTAGAGTACCACAAGTTTCTACCAATGAATCCAACAGAAAGACCTTTGATGAATTTACCACCAAAAAGATCGCTGTTGAAAGCATAATTCAAGGAAAGCTCTCTTAATCTTACCCATCCAGCATCCTGAACAAACTGCTCATCTACACTACCAAATCCACCAACAGCACTTTGCCAGTAGCTTTGATCTCTAACAATCTCTACAGTGTTTGGAGAACCATCTCTCTGAACACCAGGAAGAGCTGCAGGAGTTTCCTGTCTTGTATCAGCAGTTAACTGAGATGCACCGAAGAATGAAAGTGCCCAGTTAGTACCATTCCATAGGTCACCACCTTGTTTCCAATCAAGTAAGAAAGAAAGTGTAGTTCTCTTATAAGTGAAAGAGTTAGTAGTTGCTAAAACAAAGTCAGGTACAGAGTTACCGATAGCTCTCAAAGTACCATCAACTGCCTGGTAACCATTTGCTTCGTGTACAATTGGTCCTTCAGGGATGTTCAGGCCATCATCGTTAGGTCCACCAGCACCTTGTCTTAAGTAAGCACCACCGAAGATAGCACCGTAAGTATTACCAGCTACAAGGAAGATACCTGTACCTGTGAAACCACCAATCTGAAGGTTGTCCAAACCAGGAGCTAACTGATCAACAGTAGAAATAACTCTTGTGAAGTTCATGTTGATATTCCAGGTGAAGTTTGTTTTTTGTACTGGAGTAGCAGTTAAAACCACCTCAGTACCTAAAGTTGTCATTTCACCAGCGTTTAAGAACACGTTAGAGTAACCAGTTGATCTAGGTAAAGAAGCATTCAGAATTAGGTCTGTTCCTTTATTTCTAAACCAGGCAACATCTAAACCTAATCTTCCGTCAAGGAATCTCAAGTCAGCACCGATTTCTATAGAAGTAGTAGATTCAGGAACCAGGTTAGGATTACCTAATGTACCACTCAATTCGAATGCAGAAACGCCACCAAATGGTGCGAGTGTGTTATCTCCCCATCCGTCACCGGCAGAACCAGGAACGAATACAGAAGAAGTAGAGTAAGCAAATGGAGGTCCAGCACCTACTTCAGCTAATGATACTCTTACTTTACCGAAAGAAAGTCCTTTGATGTCCACTAACTCAGAGAAGATAAACGCTAAACTAGTAGAAGGATAGAAGAAGCTGATATCACCAGCACTGAATTCCTTCGTTGGATCACTTAAACGAGTGTCATAATCTTGTCTACCTGTAACAGTCCAGAATAAAGTTCCGTTGTAACTTAATTCAGCAGATCCATACAATCCTAAAGTTCTGTACTTCTGAACAGGAGTAGTATTATTAGGATCATTGTTAACAATTGTTGCTGCATTTGCAGGATTCACAAATCCCTGGAATGATAAATTGTTACCCTCCAGGTAAGTTCTCTCACTTCTATAGTTGAAAAGGTTCATACCAGCGAAGTAAGTCAAATTGAATTTGCTGTTAAGCGTTCCACCACCACTGATTTGCAAGTATGCATCAGTTTGGTTGATGTTGTAGTTATCAAGGATGATTCTACCGTTTGCTGCAGTTCTACTGTTGATTTCGAATTGCTGCTCTCTGTCATCAGAAGTATGGTCAGTACCAATGTTCAATGAAAGTTTAGCCCATGGACTTATTTCGTAATTCACCATGAAATTACCGAAAATTCTATCGTTTGTTTCTAGTCTTGGAGCAAGATTTACAATCCAGAATGGATTGTCATAACCTCCACCACCACGATAGTTCCTTTGACTACCATCTGCGAAGATGTAAGATTCAGGATTGTCAACAGCATCAGCACCAAACCCGTTAGAGTTGTCAAAACTTGGAGGAGTTCTTAACAGCCCAAGCATAACACCTGAGGTATTTGAACCTTGCTGAATTCTGGTAGCAGTTAATCTTGTATAATTAACATTGGCAGCAAAATTTAACTTTTCATTTGCTTTTAATGTAGTCCCTACATTGAAAGTCGTTCTGTCTTGTGTATTGTTAGGAGTGATTCCTTCCTGATTCAGGTTAGAGATAGAAGCTCTGAAAGTAGCCAAATCATTACCACCAGAAATACTTACGGCGTTGTTGATCATTGTACCAGTTTGATAGAAATCTCCCAGATTATCGTAAACGTTAGCTCTCTGGCTAGTTGCTGAAGGATCACCAGCTAATACCAGTCTACCATTTCTATCATAAGGATAATCAGTTGCACCATCATATCTTAAATCAGATAATCTAGGTCCCCATGATCCTGACTGACCAGTTTCAGGCGCAGCGTAAACACCACCACTGCCCTGAGCAAATTGTGTTTGTAATTCAGGAAGAGTAGAAACTACGTCGAACCCAACCTGTGCGTTGTATTCAACTTTAAAACCTCCCTTTTTACCTTTTTTCGTTGTGATTAATACCACACCAGTAGAACCTGCAGTACCATAAAGCGCAGTTGCTGCAGCACCCTTCAATACACTGATAGACTCAATGTCTGCTGGATTTACAGCATTAAGACCAGAAGCTTGGGCTGTACCAGCCGTGTTACCTTCTGTAGAATTGTAGTCATTGTTTAAACGAACACCGTCTACAACGATCAATGCCTGATTACTACCTATTAAAGAAGTATTTCCTCTGATAGTAATGTTTGTTGCCGCACCAGCTGTACCTGAAGAACTAGTAATAGATACCCCAGCGGCTTTTCCGTTTAATGCATTCAGTACATTTTCAGAACCAGAATCTTCTAAAGATTTTCCGGTTACTTCCTGTACACTGTAACCTAATGCTTTCTTTTCACGTTCAACACCAAAAGCAGTTACTACTAATTCATCTAATGAAGTAACGTCAGACTCCATTGAAACATCAATTACGGATCTGGCTCCTACATTTACTTCCTTGGCTTTCAAACCTACGAAAGAGAATACAAGAACTGCGTTGTTACCAGATATCTTGATAGAGTATTTTCCATCAATGTCTGTAATTGCACCTGTTGATGTACCTTTAAGTACAACATTCACACCGGGGATTCCCTGTCCGTCCTCAACGGATTTCACTACCCCGCTCACACTTCGTTCCTGTGCAAAAGACGCACCAAACGAAATGCCTACCATTATAAGTAATAGTAAAACTTTCCTCATAGTTAAAATGTTAAGTTTAAGTTATCTCCGAAAGTAGCTATATTAAACGTGAATTACAATTTATTAGCTTGTAATCAGCCTAATATGACTAACAAAGATTAGCTGTAAATTACTAACAGAAATTCAAATATTAATAAAATATTATCATTTGATAATTACATGAACTCTTTGATCTGTGGATAAAATAGTTGTGGTTTTGCAATTTTTGTACAGATATTAATTGTGTTTAAGATTCTGGCAAGAAAAGACTGTTGTCAATCCTGCTAATTAAATATCTTTCAAAAAGGTTTTTAGGTTTATTTTTGATGTATTAAGATCTTATCTGTTCCAACCTACACGATCCGAAAATATATTAACTTCATCTTCTTCAGGTGCATTTGCATTAAAAAGTATTTCATCAGAACCATAAGGATACCTGACTGGGATCTGGCTGCCAGTTACAGGAAATAGCTCAGGGATATCGGTTCTTCGCCAATCGGTATATACTTCCGGATGTGTAAACAGCCCAATATACTTTTGTGTGATGATATGTTCCAGTGTGATATTTCCTATTCCCGGATCGATAATGCCCTGCGATACATAGTCATTGTATCCTTCAGCCCCAAAATGTTCAAAGGAAGCATTTACACCTTTCAGATATGCTTCTCTGATTTCTGAGCCTGTGGCATTTGTTCTTAACAGACATTCTGCCTCTATAAACTTTAATTCTCTGTAAGAAATCAAATCCTGATCGTATGTTGGAATAAAGTAAGGATGCTCGGCAACAAACGTTCTGTCTAGTAAACTCAACCTGATGGTGTCGTTCAGGTTTTCCATTATAGTACGCATCGTGGGATTGAACTCTATATCTCCTGTCCTGTCTCTGTTAAACCTATACCAGGGAGCTGAACTTGTTTCATCGAAGTATTGGAGGTTGAAATTATCATCGGCAGAAGTGAAACTGTTTTGTAAAGCAAGCAAAGCTTCCGAATAATTTTTCTGATGCAGGTGCATTCTGGCAATCAATGCGTAGGAAGCTTTGATCCAAAGTGATGTATCGCCTCTGTAGATGATGTCCTCACTTCCCAATGGTAATCCACCATCATTATTTTGAAGCAGTGTGATGGCATTATTGAGTAGGTTGTTTATTTCCTGATAGAGTTCCTGCTGACTATCAAAATCAGGGGAGGTATTTGAAAATCCATTCAAGGCTTCTGAGTAGGGCATATCATCCCATACATCTGTGCTCAACATTAAAGTGTAGGCCGTTAGGATATTACTGGCAGCCTGGTAATGCGAGAAACCCTCTCTTTCTGCAATGTCATTGATTATTGTCGTCTCAATGAGTGCGTTTTCATACACATTATTCCAGACTGTATTAAATGAGGCAGGAGTGAGGCTGGAATACCGGTAAAACGTAAACCATGCCCTGGAAACTCCTTGTGTTTGTTGCGTTAGGGTAGAGGCAAATCTTGAAAATTCCCCTCCGGTAAAGTCGGCAATATTTACCTGCGCATTGGGGAGTATGACAGTTATCGGTACTTCAGTAGGATTGTTTGGGTCTTCGTTAATTTCATTATTTAAAAAATCTGAGCATGAAATCAAGAGAAAGGTGAGTAGAAATAAAAATAAGTTCTTAGCAGTAATTAGGTTAGAGTTATGCATGCTACGGTAAAGTTAGGTATTCTAAAAAAAACTATAATCTCCGTTTTTTGAGACAAGTTGTTTCTGCTAAAATGTACAAACCGATCGTTTTATTCAACTTGAACAGGATTTATTTATGCGCTGTGGCTATTTGCTGCGGAAGTTCAGTAGGTTGAAGAGTTCGATATTGGTTGATGTTTTTTTACTGAATCAAATGATTCTGCGTCAGTTAATCGGGAGAGACCGTCTAAAAGTTGAGAGGAAATTCCTCCCTATTTTCTTTCAAAACTGACACCAATTATCAATAAACCTTATTTTGATAGGCTTATCGTTGATTTGATCAAATTTTGCGTTTGTTCGTTTGTGTTGATTTAGAAAGTCTCCTTTCCCAAATCATTTTACCCTTAAGAGATATTATTTCAATCTTTTTAGAGAATGTTAACTGATTTTGCAATTGATGGCCGTGATATATCTTCTACAGCAGTAAACACAAAAAGCATCAACTTATAAAGCTGATGCTATCAATATTGTATTAAAAAAAAGTACTTATACCGCTTCTACAGAAACGAATGATCTGTTTTTTCTACCTTTCCTGAAGGTAACCACTCCGTTAGTAAGAGCGAAAAGTGTATGATCTTTTCCCATTCCTACATTGTTACCAGGGTGATGCTGAGTACCTCTTTGTCTTACGATGATGTTTCCGGCAACAACTGCCTGTCCACCGAAAATTTTTACACCAAGACGTTTACTTTCTGATTCTCTTCCGTTTTTGGAACTACCGACTCCTTTCTTATGTGCCATGGTATTTTACTTTGTAATGTCTTCTATTAATACTTTAGTGAATTGTTGTCTGTGCCCGTTCTTCTTCTTGTATCCTTTTCTCCTCTTCTTCTTAAAGACGATCACTTTATCACCTTTTACCTGCTCAAGAATTTTACCGGAAACTTTGGCTCCTTTTACACTTGGCGCTCCGACTTCAATACTGCCATTGTCATCAATCAAAAGTACGTCATCGAAAGAAACTTCAGTGCCTTCTTCTCCATCCATTTTAGGAGCGTAGACATACTTGTCTTTCTCTACTTTGATTTGTGTACCTGCTATATTAACTACTGCGTACATATTTTTATAAATTTAAAAAGGACTGCAAAGATATAATATTTATCTGTTATTCCAATGCATAGAGTTATTATTAAAGGAATTTTACAGTAATAATAAACAGGAAGAATTTAGTGCTTGCTTTTTCGCTGAGCTCGCTTTGCTTGCTTGGTCTGCTTGCTTTGCTTACTATTAATAACATTTGTATTTTTACGTTGTATTCCTATTGCTATTGTATGAAAGTAAACATCCCGGAAAAGTATGCTGAATTATATCTGAAGGCGCTAACAGAAAAAAAGAAGGTTCTGGAGCTCAAAATTCAGGAATTTCAGAAGGAAATCAAAGAGATTGATACACATATTAGCGCTTTAACCAGTCTGCCTATATTCTCAGATAATCAGATTACGCCTAAGATCAACTGGAATACGAATACTTATCAAGCGGAATGGTCATGGTCGAGGAAAATATCTTATTATGAGGACTTTAAGGGCAAATTGATCACTTCCGGGGAGATTGTGAATTTTATATTGGAGAACGAGCCATCATTGGATAAAACCAAGTTGAGGAGCTCTGTATCTGCTGCTTTATCTAACAGGACCAGGTCCGGAATGTATACCAAGTTTATAGACCCTATTTCCAATACAACTTACTATGGTCCAAAGGATTGGTTTGATGAGAATGAAGAGCCATTAATTGAATTCCTGCCAGACAACCTAAGAGATCGGTTTTTAAACAGGTAGAAACCTGCTTCAAAGCAAGCGGTTTTGCTTGTGATTTGTGGAAAACTTTTTGATTTTTTTTTACCCCCTTTCAAAGCCATTTTAAGCCTAATCAGAACTTAAGAAAAACTATGTAAAATATTGATTAACAGTAGTTTATGTCGTTATCTAAATGTTAACTCAGTGTTGTGGTAGTCATTTGATTTTCTAGCCGGATTTATTCACATTTGTAAACACGAAAATGAGTGAGCGACCTATGTCATTTTCGTTTCGTCCCACTTGGGAAATATAATTACCAGCATTTATTAATAGATTATGGAAATCAGACCTTGAATGCCAATTCAAAGTTTGAATGATTTCATATGCATTTAATGAAAGCCAATACTAATAAATCAATATTAAGGGAATACCCAATAATAAAATTACTATGCTCGAAGAACCTATTTTGAAAGAAAACAAAGATCGATTCGTATTATTTCCTATTCAACATGATGACATCTGGCAATTTTATAAAAAAGCAGAAGCCAGCTTCTGGACTGCTGAAGAAATAGATTTAAGTCAGGATTTAAAAGACTGGGCAAACTTGTCCGACGGAGAGAAGCATTTTATTAAGCATGTCTTGGCATTCTTCGCAGCAAGTGATGGTATAGTAAATGAGAATTTGGCAGAGAATTTCGTTGCTGAAGTGCAATATACAGAAGCCAAGTTTTTCTATGGATTCCAGATTGCTATCGAGAACATCCACTCTGAGACTTATTCCTTATTAATTGATACTTACGTAAAGGATGCTAAGGAGAAGGATTATCTTTTCAATGCCATTGAAACAATGGATTGTGTTGGCAAGAAAGCTGACTGGGCGTTGAAGTGGATTGAGAATGGCTCATTTCAGGAAAGGCTAATCGCTTTTGCTGCTGTCGAGGGAATCTTCTTCTCAGGAAGTTTCTGTTCTATCTTCTGGATGAAGAAAAGAGGTTTGATGCCGGGACTCACTTTTTCCAATGAATTGATATCAAGAGATGAGGGACTGCATTGCGACTTTGCCTGCCTTCTGTACAATAACCATACTATCAATAAACTGGATCCAAAATTGGTACAATCTATCATTGAGGATGCAGTGGCTATTGAAAAAGAATTTGTAACCGATGCACTACCTGTTAAACTAATTGGTATGAATGCTGATCTGATGTGTCAGTACATCGAATTTGTGGCAGACAGACTTTTAGGAGAGTTAGGTTGCGAAAAAGTATATCACGCTACTAACCCATTCGATTTCATGGACATGATTTCCTTGCAGGGGAAAACAAACTTCTTTGAAAAAAGAGTGGCAGAATACCAGAAAGCTGGTGTAATGGGAGATAAGGAGAATGAAGCTCCGAAGTTCTCTTTAGATGAAGACTTTTAAGAAATAAAAACACTATAAATCACCTTTAATTAACTTTTTAACTTTAATTACCGATTCAGGCGCATGTTTGTAATAAAAAGAGACGGAAGAAGAGAGTCAGTGAAATTCGATAAAATCACTGCTCGAATTGAAAAATTATGTAATGGACTAAATCCCGACTTCATAAAGCCAGTAGAAATAGCAAAAAAGGTGATAGATGGCCTTTATGATGGAGTGTCTACAATGGATTTAGATAATCTGGCTGCAGAGACAGCAGCTTCTATGACTACTAAACATCCGGATTTCGCAAAGTTGGCAGCAAGGATTGCAACATCAAATTTGCATAAGGTAACAAGCCAGTCTTTTTCTAATACCATGAAGAGACTGTATACTTATGTCGATCCTAAAACTGGTGAAAATGCGTCTTTACTAGCAACGGATGTGTATGGTATTGTTAAAGAAAATGCAGCAAAGCTTGATGCTGCGGTTGATTATAACAGGGATTTCAATTATGACTATTTCGGATTTAAAACTCTGGAGAGGTCATATCTGATGAAGGTTGACGGGAAGATCGTTGAGAGACCACAGCACATGCTGATGAGGGTGGCAATAGGGATTCACAAGCAGGACATAGATGCTGCTATCGAAACTTATAACCTGATGTCAGAAAAGTGGTTTACTCATGCTACACCAACTTTATTCAATTCCGGTACGCCTAAACCACAGCTTTCTTCATGCTTCTTACTTACCATGCAGGATGATAGCATCGATGGTATTTACGATACGTTGAAGCAATGCGCTAAGATATCTCAGTCTGCTGGAGGTATAGGTTTAAGTATTCATAATGTGAGAGGAACTGGCTCTTATATCAAAGGAACAAATGGAACGTCTAACGGTATAGTTCCGATGTTGAGAAACTTTGACATGACTGCAAGGTATGTAGACCAGGGTGGAGGTAAGCGTAAAGGAAGTTTCGCTATTTATCTTGAGCCATGGCATTCTGATATTTTCGATTTCCTCGATTTAAAGAAAAATCACGGGAAGGAAGAGTTGAGAGCAAGAGATTTGTTCTATGCTCTGTGGATTCCTGATCTTTTCATGAAAAGAGTAGAGGAAAACGGAGATTGGTCGTTGTTTAGCCCTAGTGAAGCACCTAACCTACACGAAACTTACGGCGAAGAGTTTGAAAGGCTTTACGAAAAGTATGAGAAAGAAGGAAGAGCCAGAAGAGTAGTGAAAGCGCAGGATTTATGGTTTGAGATTCTTGAGTCACAAATTGAAACTGGAACTCCTTACATGCTGTATAAAGATGCCGCTAACAAGAAATCGAATCAGAAAAACCTAGGTACGATAAAGTCAAGTAACTTGTGTACAGAGATTATAGAATATACCTCGAAAGATGAGGTTGCAGTTTGTAACCTGGCGTCAATTGCACTTTCCATGTTTGTGAAAGATGGTGAGTTCGACCATCAGAAGTTATATGAGATCACAAAAGTGGTGACGAGAAATCTTAACAAAGTAATCGATGTGAATTACTATCCTGTTAAAGAAGCTCGCAACTCAAACATGAGACACAGGCCTATTGGAATAGGTGTTCAGGGCCTTGCTGATGCTTTTATGCTATTGAGAATGCCATTCGATTCTCCTGAAGCGAAGCAGTTAAACAAAGAAATTTTCGAAACAATCTACTTCGCGGCGATGGAAACGTCTATGGAGTTAGCGATCGCCGAAGGACCTTACGAGACTTTCAAAGGATCACCGGCATCCAAAGGGTTTTTCCAGTTCGATATGTGGGGGGTAACACCTGATTCAGGCCGATACGACTGGTATGAGTTGAAACAGAAAGTGAAGAAAAACGGTATCAGAAACTCACTTTTAGTAGCGCCAATGCCGACAGCTTCTACTTCTCAGATATTAGGAAACAACGAGTGTTTTGAGCCATATACTTCCAATATCTACACGAGACGTGTACTATCAGGAGAGTTTATTGTTGTAAACAAGCACTTGATGAAAGACCTTATCAAATTAGGTCTGTGGGATGATAATATGAAGAACAGAATCATGGAAGCCAATGGTTCTATTCAGAATATGTCTGAGATTCCTCAAAATATTAAGGATCTGTATAAAACAGTTTGGGAAATTTCTCAAAAGGTTGTTATTGATATGGGGGCAGACAGAGGAGCATATATCTGTCAAAGCCAGAGTATGAATATCCACCTGCAGGACCCTAATTTCGGAAAAATGACCTCAATGCATTTCTATGCATGGAAAAAAGGATTGAAGACGGGAATGTACTACCTGAGAACAAAAGCGGCAGCTGACGCTATTAAGTTTACAGTGAAGAAAGCTGAAAACCAACAGCCAGTGGCGGCAGTAGCAGCAAACGCTGCAGAGGCATCAGCAGCTACGGTAAATCCTGAAGGGAGACAAAAGCCTAAGACAGCAGCAGAGTTGGAAGCAGAGAGAGTACAAAATCAATCTGCTATGCAGTGTTCACTAGACGATCCTGATGGGTGTGAGATGTGCGGTAGCTAAATACCTTTAAGAAATTGTAGATTACAATTACAATCTGCTTTTTTTAATACACTCTGAGGCTCTGTCATTCATTTGGCAGGGTCTTTTTTTATGTTACAGTCCATAAAAAAGGCGCTGATGTTCTTACCAGCGCTTTCATCTTTTGTGTTAGATAATAGAATTAATCAATTGACGGCCTCCTGTAGAAGATATGATATCTTTTTTTGGTGTTCTTTAAATTATACTCTTCAAACGAGGCATTGGTTTCTAGATTTAATTGATAGACATGCTTTCCATAATTGTATGCTGTTCGGGTCAATCTGCTAACGCCATAATGAGAAAAGTCGGTATTGGAATAATTATTCAATTCGGAATTCTTAATTCTTTTTCCATCTAGCCACACACCATACTCTTTTTCATCTTTCCAGCTTTCCAGCTGTTCTGTGGTTGGTATCCTCTTTTTAAGAGGTCCGCCGATCAGACTGAATCCAATGATTTGTGTCTCTTGTTGTGCCGGACTAAGTTTCTTGAAAATTTCGATCATTTTTTCCTGATCTTCCGCATTTACTACTCTGCTAAAATCCTTGGGTTCAACACCCTTTAAATCATACTTGGTGAGCACAGAACAGTAAACTTTGGCATATTCGGGACATGTATTTTCCTTTTGCTGAACTAAGGAGACTTCTCGTGGCTCTTCAGTTGGACTTTGAGCCAGTGTTTTATTGCTAAAAAAATATATTATCAGAATACTTAAAGGTATAATCAGGGATATTTTAATAATTGAATTCTTCATTGATTTCTGTTTAGTCATTTTAATAAGTCTCTTTTTGGTGATGTTGAATTGTTTCGAACCAGTAAGCCGATTGCTTAATGATGATGTCTGGCCGGAACTAATAGCATTTAGCAGTATTCTCTGATAGTTTTTGACATCGTGAAAGGTGTTTATTACCGACTGATCAGCTAAAAACTCGTGATTTGTCATAACTGCTCTTCTGTATAAATACAGGAATGGATTGAGCCAGAAAACTGCATGGAATATTTCAAGTAAGAGGACATCAAATGTGTGCTTTTGTTGGGTATGAGCCAATTCGTGATGAATGATTTCATCGCTAACCTGCTGATTTTCAAAACTATTTCGATTGATAAAAATGTAGCTTAAGAAGCTAAATGGCTCATGAGGAGTTTCCGTTAAAACCAGGAATGAGCCTTGATATTCCAGGAAGCCAAATTGCTGCACTTTTGATAAGATGTTATTAAACCTGATCAGGAACCAGCAAAAGAGCAATAATGTAACAGCCAGATAGACGAGTCCTGCAATTTCAATTTTCTTCAGGCTATTTGTAGCTTGAATAGAAGGATCAGGTGAAGCTGGTGCTTCGGAAAACTGTATTACGGTAAATTTTTCAAATATAGGAGCATATGCTGAATTTTCAACAACAGGAGCACTTACCTCCCATGTTATTAAAGGTATTAGGATAGAACATAGCAAACTGCCTAAAAGGTAGTATCGGTTAAAGAAGTGAAATTTCTCTTTTTCCAGAAGTAGCAGATAAAAAAGTATGAATACTCCACTGCACAGACACATGTTGATATAGTATTGAATCATTTCTTTTGGTTGTCTATTTGCTGGTCTACAATTTCTTTAAGCTTTTCCAATTCTTCCGTAGACATCTTGCCCGAGCGTGTAAAAAATGATGCGAATTTTAATGTGGAGTTTTCGAAAAAGTTTGAAACGATATTTCCGATATGATCAGAGAAATATTCCTTTTTACTCACCATCGCATAATATTGCCGAGAGTTGCCAAACAACTTATATCCAACATATCCTTTGTCCTGCATCCTCTTTAACAAAGTGGCAATTGTTGTTTTTGCAGGCTTAGGATCAGGATAGGCAGCTATGATGTCTTTCAGAAAAACAGCATCATTTTGCCAGATGATTTCCATCACTTTTTCTTCGCTTTCAGATAATTTCATTCTACAATTCGTAATTATGTTCTACAAACATAGAATAAATAGAGTGAAATCAAAATATTTGGTTTGATTATTTTAAAAGGAATTTGTAGTCTGAGGATTGATATTTCATAAAAAAGCCCTTCTACTAGTAGCAGAAGGGCTTTTTTGGAAGTTTTTGTTAAGTTACAGAGCGCCATTCAGTGGCTTACCCATTTTATCTACTTCGATGGGGTCGCCTGCTCCGCCTACCTTAAGTCGGTCAAACTGAGTGGCTTTGTCACCAACGATTACATAATACATCTTGTTAAGATCGACATATTCATTTACAAGACCCTTCACATCTTCCACAGTCATATTTCGTAACTGATCCTGTCTCTGGTCAATAAAATCAAGTGGAAGGTCATTTCCGCTGATCGTCTGTAATAAGCCCAGCAGGCTGCCTAATGTTTCGTAGTTTCTTGTATTTTCTTTGATCAGAGTAGTTCTGGTAGCTTCAAGGTCTTCTTCAGTGTATTCAGCAGCGTAATTACCAATCACCTCTTTGAAAGTATCCAGCGCCTCTTTGGTGACGTTAGATTTTACACTTGAGGACGCCGTCCAGCTACTCATTTGGTTTCCTCTGGAAGCAAAAGAATAAGCACCGTAGGTGTAACCTTTTTCTTCTCTTAATACCTGGAACAGTTTACCGCTTGCTCCGCCACCAAGTTTTTCATTAGCCACTGTGATTGGGAAATAATTGTCACTGTTACTAGGTACAGTTAACCTACTGATTTGAATGACCGACTGTTTTGCGTCAGGAATATCCACAAAAAGAACAACAGGTTCATTGGGAGATTCAGGGAATGACAATTCCGGGATTGTTACGTCTTTAGCAGTCCATTTGTCCGCCATCCCTGCAACTGAATTCTTAGCATCGTCTTTTGAGATGTTACCAGCTACATGGAAATTAGCCACAGAAGGAGAGAAATTTTTCTCATAATACGCTTTTAGGTCATCTAAAGTGATATTTTCAACAGTTTCGAGAGTCCCCGACGTTGGAATACTCAGGATATTGTCTGCACCATACAGATATTTACTCATCACCATGTTAGCGATTGAGTTAGGGTTTACATTTCGCTGTCTTATTCTGTTGAGCATAGCAGTTTTGATTCTGTCAAACTCACTTTGATCCCATCTTGGTTCCAATAAGATTTCCTGAACTAGTGCCAGGGTAGCCTCATAATTTCTTTTAAGACAGTTTGCAGAAATGGTAATGGAGCTGGCAGAAGTAAACATATTGACATTAGCTCCCAGCTGTCCTATTGCATCTTCCAATTCTTCAGGAGTTTTGGTCGCAGTACCTTCCATCATGATATCAGTGATGAGATTAGCAACTCCGGACTTCTCAGGCGCATCAAGTAGATGACCCCCATCTATTCTGATACTGAAGTTGACAAGTGGTAATTCATTTGATTCAACACCATATACCTTCATACCGTTAGCAAGTGAACTGGTCCAGATCGTTGGAGGATTTAATAGCGGAGCTTCGCCAAAACCCGGTTCTACTGATCTGTCAAAATTTGAAGGAGTTTTTTCATAAACATTGTCACCCTCTTTTTCAACAATAGTGCTTTCTTGGTTAGGAACGATTTCTTCCTCTTTAACTGTCGCTTTCTCACCACCGGTAATGGCTAATTCCTGCTGTCCTTTAGGAACAAAACTTGTCAGGATATAATTCTTACCTTTTATGTATTTGTTGTACGCGTTCATGACATCTTCCGGTGTCACTTTTCGGATATTGGCAATATCTGTAGAGATAAAGTCAGGACTACCGGCAAACTCATTGTAGATGGCTAACTGAAAAGATTTACCAAGAATACTTGAAATGCCATTGTAGAATCCTGTTTCCAGCCCAGCTTTAATTCTATCCAGGTCTTTCGGATCCACACCATCTCTTTCGAAATTAGCAAATGCGATTTCGATAGCATTTTTTACAGAATCAAGGTCGGTTCCATTATTCGCTCTAGCTGAGATGGTAAATGTACCCGCCAATTCTGATGATGAATTGTAAGAGAATATGTTAGGAACCAGTTTTTGCTTTTCAACAACTTCTTTATACAGCGGTGTTCTCTTGCCATCGTACAATACTTGTCCTAATGCATCGAGCGCCCACTGATCGGGGTGGAATTGTTCTACTGTAGGCCAGGTCATTCTGATAGAAGGAAGACTTGCAAAGTTATCTTCGTGATAAAAGGACTTTGTTTCATCTAATGTAACAGGCATTGGGTCCAATGGCTTATCAACACCTCTTGAAGGAATTTCACCAAAGTATTTGTCTACCCAATCTTTAATTTTTGTTTTATTGAAGTCTCCGGCAATTACTAAAGTAGCATTGTTTGGTCCGTAATACAGGTCGTAGAATTCTTTTACATCGTCAAGAGTAGCATTTGAAAGATCTTCCAATTCACCGATTACTTCCCAGTTGTAAGGATGTCCGGAAGGATAAAGTGCTTTATTGATTACGTAATTCGTATGACCGTAAGGACGGTTGTCAACTCTTTGCCTTTTTTCGTTTTTCACAACAGGTTTTTCACCTTCAAGGCTGGCAAGTGTTACGGAATTGATAAAGAATCCCATTCTGTCAGATTCCATCCAAAGCACTTTTTCCAGAGCATCTTTAGGTACTACTTCATAATAAACTGTAAAATCCTGACTGGTGCCACCATTGAAGGTGCCTCCGTAATCATTGATATTTTTGAAGAATGCTCCCTGTGGTACATTTTCAGACCTTTGGAAAAGCATATGCTCAAAAAAGTGCGCGAATCCGGTTCTTCCTGGCTTCTCTCTGTTCGATCCTGCGTGTACCAGAATCGCAACGGAAACTATTGGATCAGAGGTATCTTCATGCAGGATTACATCAAGGCCATTTGGCAATGTATATTTTTCATAATCGATAGATAATTTCTGGCTATCCGAACTGTCAGATGACTGATTACAGCTCTGAATTATCAGCGCTGACATCACCAGAATGCTTAACAAGATTTTGGAAGTTCTCATTTTTAAGTGAAGTTTATTTTGAAATTCAACTTGTAAAATACAAAACTGAAACCGGATATACCGATTTATCTTTATAAATGGTACTTATTTGTGCTATTTGGTAGCCTTTATCTGAAAATAAAGCATAGTTTTCTCGATAGTCCCTAACTTTATAATAATTTAAAACCAGTTAAAAACTGAATTTTAGCGATTTGGAAACTGTTATATTTTAAATATCTCAATATGAAACATTTATCTACTTTATTCGGCATCATATTCTTGTTAATAGCTTGTAGTTCTGAGAGTAAATCTCCAACATGGGATGAGATAAGCTTTAAGGGAGGTTTTAATGATTATTGGTATCAGGGGAAAGCAGAAATTTCCGGTTATAAATTAGAACAAGCTAGATATGGAGAAATTCATGAAGGTACTGCAGTGATGATTTTTGTGACGGAGGATTTTTCCAGAAGCAAACAGGTGAAACTCGATAATCCACAAAGGGCTGGCGATGATGCTGTAAAAGTGTTAAAACTGAATGCTTTGAAAAAGTTTAATACCGGCATTTACGACTACTCCACCATGCAATCGACTTTTACACCAGTAGATAGAAAATCTTCTCCAAATACGATCAAAGTTACCACAACGAGTCAGGAGTGGTGCGGACATACTTTTACTCAATTGAATCTTCAGGATAATCAATATCAGGTGCAGATGAATAGCTACTTCGAGTCAGAAGGAGATGAAGTGATTACCTTACCTAAAGTTTGGCTCGAAAATGAATTGTGGAGCCTGATTAGAATTGATCCGGCTTTGTTGCCCAGCGGTGAAATTGAAATTGTTCCGGATTTGCTTTTCCAAAGGTTTAAACACGTGAAACTGGAAGCTGTAAAAGCAACGGCAACACTTAAGCAAGAGGGAGAGAATACGATCTACAGCATTAAATATCCCACATATAACAGAGAATTGCAGATTAACTTCACAACTAAATTTCCTTACACCATCAATGGCTGGGAAGATTCCTATAAGAGTGGTTGGGGTGCTGGTGCAGGAGTGTTAACTACCAAAGCTACAAGAGTAAAATCGATTATGACACCTTATTGGAGTCAAAATAGCGTCTCAGATGTTGGTTTAAGAAAGCAATTGGGTCTGTAATAGACATGATTACAGCGGATTATTTGCTGATTAGTTTCAGCATGGCATAAGATAAATGTTACAGCAATCTTCTAAAGCTATAATCCGCTAATAGTGCACGTGGACCGCTTGAATCTTACAAATTTGGCTCAACTTTAACAAAGGCTCGATAGTCCTGAGTATCTCAAAATAAAATTGATATTTACTGATCTATAGGGATAACCTTTGGCCATAATTATTGGCTCAATCCCTTCATTACTAAAATCATTTAGCTATTTTAGATGCTTAAACTTTATTTATGAGTGAGCATTTTGTGAAGGATAGCGATAAACATCAGGTCATTTATGTGATGGGTGTATCAGGGTGCGGTAAATCAACGATTGGTAAAACTCTGGCGGAAAAACTGAATTTTTTGTTTTTTGATGGAGATGATTTTCATTCGGAAGAAAACGTCTTGAAAATGAGTAAAGGGCAACCTTTAAATGATGATGACAGGCAGGGTTGGCTGGAAGCTATCAATCGTTGTGCGCTCGAAAAATCCTCAAAATCTGGTGTTGTTATTGCCTGTTCGGCACTTAAAAAGAGCTATCGCGATATACTGGAAACCAATATCGATCCCAAACCCAAATGGGTATATCTGAAGGGGAACTATGACCTAATTCACGAGCGGATGAAGGGTAGAATAGATCATTTTATGCCCGCTACCTTACTGAAAAATCAATTCGATACACTGGAGCCTCCCGGAAATTGTATCAGAATCAATGTGGAGAAAAGTGTCAATGGGATAGTCTCGGAAATACACCGCAAACTCGCTAAACAGATATAATCCTAACGAAACAGACCATTAATGCCTTTACCCGACCTGAATTATCAATTGTTATTAGCAGTCTTTTTAGGAATTGATGTTCTGCTGATCCTGATTCTACGATTACGCATTCAGGCCTTTATTTCACTGCTCATTGCAAGTATTGTGGTTGGTCTCGTTGCAGGAATGCCACCAGGAGATATTTTACATTCAATGCAAACAGGCATGGGCAATACGCTTGGATTTGTTGCCACCGTGGTAGGTCTGGGAGCAATGTTTGGTGCTATTCTCGAAAATACCGGAGGTGCAAGATCTATTGCCAACTTTTTACTTGCTGAAATGGGGGTGAAAAGAGCGCCGCTTGCAATGGCAATATCAGGTTTTGTAATTGCCATACCTGTATTTTTTGATGTGGCATTTATTATCCTGACGCCTATCATTTACTCACTACAGCGGAAGACAGGGAAATCTTTGTTGCTTTATGCAATTCCGCTATTGGCTGGTTTGGCGATTACCCATACATTTATTCCGCCTACTCCAGGTCCGGTTGCCGTTGCAGACGTGCTCGATGTAAGCCTGGGTTCAGTGATTGTGATCGGTGCTATTGCCGGTGTTCCTACTTTACTGATTTGTGGGATATGGTATGGGAAATTTATTTCAAAGAAGATTTTTCTGGAAGCCTCTGAGGAGCAGAAGGATGAAAATACTAAAATCGACGGTTTACCACCTGTCGGATTGATTCTGGCCATTATTGCAACACCAATTTTATTGATCGTCATGAGCACGCTGACAGAAAGCGGTTTGCTAAATGTCGATGGAATTACCATAGCAGATAATCTGACATTGAAATCAGTTATCAAACTGCTCGGACATCCTTTTACAGCTTTGATCATTTCCAATATCATGGCCTGGTATTTACTTGGCAGGGGACAAGGGCTCAGCAAAGAACAATTATTTGATATCACCACCAAGTCAATGGCTCCAGCGGGGACTATCATTCTTTTAACAGGTGCGGGCGGTGTGTTTAAGCAGATATTAATCGATACGGAAGCAGGAGCGATGATGGCTAATTTGCTATTGAAAACGGGGATACCACTTATTTTATTCGCATTTCTTGCAGCGGCTCTCATCAGAGTTATCCAGGGCTCGGCAACAGTGGCTATGTTAACAGCTGCAGGGATTGTAGCACCGTTGGTAGGAAGTGATCTTAGTGAGTTTGACACTGCTTGCCTGGTCATTGCGATTGCTTCTGGAGCTTCAGTTTTATCGCATGTAAATGACAGTGGGTTCTGGCTGGTAGGCCAGTATCTCGGAATGTCTGAGAAACAAACAGCTCTCTCATGGTCTGTAATGACTACACTGCTAGCCATAACAGGGTTTGCAACGGCCTGGTTACTGACCCTGGCATTTTAATAGCAAATACTGATTCCATAAAAGAGAGCAACGGTATGTAACCGTCTTTTCAGATAAATCTATTAATCTTGCCTTGCAATGAGATACTTTCTTTACCTATCGTACAATGGCACCCATTATCATGGATGGCAAATTCAGGAAAATGCAATTACTGTACAGCAGGTTTTGAATGAATCCATGAGTACGATTCTGCGGCAAAAAATCAATACGATGGGGAGTGGCAGAACGGATACAGGTGTGCATGCTACTGTTCAGGTGGTACATTTCGATGTGGATGAATTTCTTGAAGAAACCAATCTGATCAGAAGACTCAATAGCATTCTTCCCAAAGACATCGCTGTATACGCGCTGAGGCGGGTAAATTCTGATGCCAATACACGTTTCGATGCTATTTCAAGAGAATATCACTATAAGATTCATCTGAAGAAAAGTCCATTTCTGGAAAATCTTTCCTACGGATATTTCAGAGAGCTGAATTTTGATTTGATGAATGAGGCATGCTTGCTATTGAAAGACTGGAAGGATTTTGAGTGTTTCAGTCGGGTAAAAACAGAAGTTAACAATTTTTGTTGTGACATTTTCGAGGCAAAATGGTTTAAAGAAAACGATGAGGTCTTATTTTCCGTTAGAGCCAATAGATTTTTGCGTGGAATGGTAAGAGCCATTGTAGGAACGATGCTCGAAGTAGGGCAGGAGAGAATCAGTTTAGCTGATTTTCAGGAGGTATTAGATGGCAGAGACCGCAAAAAAGCGGGGAGAGCAGTTCCACCTCAGGGACTTTATCTGAATGATATCGTTTACCCGGAAGAAATATTTTTAAAATAACTGAAAATTTAATTTTGGAAAAAGAGAAACCCAGCGGTAATATCGTTGATCTGAGTATTCTAAAAAGGCTGGTATCCTGGTTAGGACCGTATCAAAAGCAATTCATTTTCCTGATTTTTTTAACCCTGGCACTGGCAGGAGTGGGACCGCTACGACCGTGGCTGATTCAAAGAACAATAGATAATGAATTGGCAATACGTGACTTTCAGGGGGTCGTCAATATGATCATTATTTTGGTATGCCTGCTGGTAACTGGAGCTATTGTTCAGTATTTACATACTTACCTTTCTGGCTGGTTGGGACAAAATATTATCCGAGACATCCGTGTGAAGCTTTTCAAGCATATACAATCATTGCAGCTTAAGTTTTTTGATAATACACCTATTGGCAGGCTTGTTACCAGGAGTGTCTCAGACATTGAGACACTGGCAGAAGTGTTTTCTCAGGGAATAGCAGCTATGATTGGGGATATTTTACAGCTCATGGTCATTTTGATGATCATGTTTTTGGTGGACTGGAAGCTTGCATTGGTAAGTCTCTGTACTTTTCCAATTCTGCTGATCGCAACATACGTATTCAAAGAAAAGATCAAAATCTCATTTAATGAGGTCAGGACAGCTGTTTCCAACCTCAACTCTTTCGTGCAGGAACATATCACCGGTATGAGTATCGTGCAGATATTTAACAGCGAAAAAAGGGAGTATGAAAAGTTTAGGGAAATCAATAACGAACATAAAAAGGCAAACTTGAAATCAGTTTTGTACTACTCAATATATTTCCCGGTATCAGAAGTGATTTCAGCGACCAGCATCGGGTTGATCATTTGGTATGGTTCCACCAGTCTGATACAACAAGAGCTGGAGCTCGGCAAACTCATTGGTTTCATTATGTATACCCAAATGTTCTTCCGACCCATCAGAATGATTGCTGACCGTTTCAATACCCTGCAAATGGGGATAGTCAGCTCAAACAGGATTTTTGATCTGCTGGATAGTAAGGAGCATATTGCCGACGATGGTCAGTTTGCTCCTGAGACCATCAGAGGGGACGTTTCCGTAGAAAATGTCTGGTTCGCTTATAAAGATGAAGATTACGTACTGAAAGACATCAACATTGAAATCAAAAATGGAGAAACCATTGCGCTTGTTGGTGCCACCGGGGCGGGGAAATCTTCAGTAATCAATTTGTTGAGTAGATTTTATGAAATCAATAAAGGAGAGATTAAAGTTGATGGCAGAAATATCAGAGATTATAATCTCGCTTCACTGAGGAAGCACATCGCGGTGGTGCTTCAGGACGTATTTTTGTTTTCAGATACAATTTTGAATAACATCACCCTGAAAAACCCTGATATTCCCAAAGAAAAGGTAATAGAAGCTGCCGAACTGGTTGGAGCCAGACAATTTATTGAGCGATTGCCAGGCGGATTTGATTACAACGTAATGGAAAGAGGCGCTACTTTATCAGTAGGTCAAAGACAGCTGATATCATTTGTGAGAGCAATGGTTTATGATCCTGAAATCCTGGTACTCGATGAAGCTACCTCATCCGTTGATTCCGAAACAGAAGAGCTTATTCAGTCGGCGATCAAGAAAATGATGTCAGGCAGGACTTCTATAGTCATTGCTCACAGGCTTTCCACTATACAGGATGCTGATAAAATTGTAGTGTTGGATAAAGGGGAAGTGATGGAGTCCGGTACACATGATGAGCTATTACTGAAAGACGGTTTTTATTCGCAGTTGCATCAAATGCAATACAAAGAGGTAGTTTAATAATTTTGCATTTCAGGTAATTCAAAGAATCAATTCATGGCTAAAAAGATTTATATAAGCGTAATAGTAGGAGGAATTGTGATAATGGCATTCTACTATTTCGTTGGAGGTTTTAAGGAAATCATCATAGAGGAAGGCGGGAAATTAAACTATCGCATTGCCGGAAACTTCTTTTACGGTAAATATGACGACAGGCAGGTAGAAATGAATTTCGTAGCGGCAAGAGATTTAATCCTGAACAAAAAAGTAGAAGGAGAGCTCTGTGTAGTTGCCTATAAATCAGACACACTCAAGGAGGAATACATAGCGCAGTTCATTGGTGTTAAATTGGCGGATGGAACAGCAATTCCCGAAGGTTTTGAAGAAAGAGTATTTTCAGCAAATCAAAATGCTATGGTCACGCTGGATATGCATCCAATTGCCATGCCCAATCCCGAAGAAGTTCAAAAAAAGCTTACAGAATTTGCAGAAACAAAAGGTTGGACTGCACCAGGGTATTTTTTGGAGATTTACAAACCTGATAACAGTATGCTTGTTCATGTACTAAAGACGCCCTGACTTTGTGTATCTGGTGATTAGCAATACGATTTAACCACGGTCAAATTGATGAACTCAATTAAACGTTGATGGCGTAATTAGATAGAAAGTTGATCCACTAAATAACGGCTGGTAATACTCTCAATTAGGTAGATTCAGCATTTTCCTCTTTCTCGATTGGAAGGATACGTTGAAAAAACTGAGTCTTATGTAAAATTGCATTTAGCCATCCACAGGTGATGCAATAATACTTGTCAGTTGTAGCCTGATGATGAATGTTGTGATTTTTTGGTGAAATAATCAATCCGCTTTTTTGCAACAATTTCACCAGTTTGTGGGGTGACGGGTGATGCGCCCATTTGTGAAATTGATTCGTAAATGCTGTCAGGATGGATAGAATAAGCCAGAAAATATTGAGGTCGATCCATACGAGACTGCTTGTAGGAAACAGAAATATTCCGGGTACAAGCCCGATTGCCACGATGAAAAAGGTGTTTCCATTGGTGACAAAAAAATTGTGTTTCAAAATATCTCCGGGATCATCATGATGGGATCGGAAGGGTTCTATGAAAGTACTGCCAAAAATAGGAGTGTCGGAATTGCCGAAGTTATCAGCCAGATAATGAACTAATCCTGATATCAGATCACTGACTATAAACCCCAATGGAATGATTAATAAAAAAGTCAATACCTCGATACCCAATTGATTATAATTTGCCAATGCATTCCAGATTTTATGGACTAATAACACTTCCAGAAACAAGAAAGCAATGCTACTGATTAGATCAAATGCTGTAGGAAAGTTCTTAGTAGTCATATGATCAATTGATTAACTCTAATATAAATGCTGCATAAAGACCTACTGCCAAATGAGACAGCACTACACCAATCAGGTTTCCGGATCTGGCAAAAAGCACGCTCCAGATAAAGCCTGGTATGAATACCATCATAACGATCTGCCAGCCCATATAAGCATGCATCAATGCATAAATAAAAGCAGTAACAGCAATTGCTACCCATTTGTTGTAGCGGTTGGGTGCGAAATGTAGCAAGCTACCCAAAAGAACACCTCGAATAATAAACTCCTGAACAGGGACAAACAACGCATACATGGCTACCCACGAGATCATTGTCCATGTGTCTACCTGATTTACAAGTGTCATTGGGAATAACTCGCTGAGAGCCGAAGTGCTGATAGCCTCTTTAAAAAGAACAATAGAGAATGGTTTGAACAGGAAGAGCCATTTAAGTAAAGTGCTTAGGGTCAAAATAAAAATTGTGGCCAGAACGGCTTCTCGAACCGA
This sequence comes from Bacteroidota bacterium, assembly GCA_038525605.1. Taxonomy (GTDB): domain Bacteria; phylum Bacteroidota; class Bacteroidia; order Cytophagales; family Cyclobacteriaceae; genus JANSWY01. The sequence goes on along the minus strand of JBCBHL010000016.1, from coordinate 1,958 downwards.
TTTAATGAGATTTTTCCTGGATATCCCCATCATTTTCAAAGGCAATCGATTTTTCCATACGTATATAATTGCCACAATCAGGTTGAATGAAAAGAAAGGAATGCTGATGTATGAGCTGTTTTCAAGCTGCTGATTAAGCTGATACATGAAAGGAAAGATCAACAGATTAATTAACAGAAAAAGTAACAGAATCTTGATAAATCTGATGAAGTCAGAATTAGTTTGCGTTCGGGAATACAAAACGTTAGAATTCAAAGAGATTATTTTTTTGAAATCAAGCAATTGAAACAAGATTGTAAACTAACTAAAAAGATTCACACAAAAGATTCTGATGTACCCTGTTTATGGCCTTTATGTATCGCAATTGTCATTTAAACCTAAAGATTTCGCGAGTTTAATGTATAAGACTAGCAAAAGCTACATCCATTAACCACGATTTATTCTGGCATCCAGGTAATGAAATTAAAATCTTACTACTCAGGATCATGCTGTTTCCTCAGCCGCTAATTGTTTATCATAAAGTTCCTTATAAACTCCATTTGCCTCAAGCAGTGATTGGTTGGTACCAGCTTCGATAATTTTACCATCGTCAAGAACAATGATCTTATCAGCAAGTTTGGCCGATGAAACACGATGAGAGATAATGATAGAAGTTCTTCCTTTCATAATCTGCTTCATGCTATTTAAAATAGTATTTTCAGTTTTGGTGTCAACGGCTGATAAACTGTCGTCAAGGATAAGAATTTGTGGATTTTTCGCAATGGCCCTTGCTATGGAGAGTCTCTGCTTTTGGCCTCCCGAAAGGGTAATGCCTCGTTCTCCCAGTTCCGTTTCAAAACCATCGGGAAACCTGTTGATGTTTTCCAACAAATCAGCATCTTCTGCAGCTTTTAATATTTCTTCCATCGTCAACTCCTGCTTTCCGAAGGCGATATTGTTTCGGATGCTATCAGAAAACAGGAAAACATCCTGTGGTACATATCCGATTTGCGACCTCAGCGATGAAATGTCATAAGCCTTGATGTCTGTATCATCAATTCTGATAGCACCTGTAGTGGTATCGTAAAGTCTGGCTATCAGGTTGGCAATAGTACTTTTACCCGATCCGGTTGTGCCGATGATCGCGATAGACTCTCCCGGATGTACTGAAAAAGAAATGTCTTTCAAAGCGACAATACCGGAATCTTCGTAGGTGAAATTCACCTTGTCGAATACAATCGCACCTGCAATATCCCTTTCTATATGCTCTGTACTAAGAATATCATTTTTAGTTTCCAGAAACTCATTAATTCTTTTTTGAGAAGCTGCTGCACGCTGAATGATGCTAATGATCCAACCCAAAGAGGCAACAGGCCAGGTAAGCATATTCACATAAATGATAAACTCGGCAATAACACCTGTTCCAATCTTCCCATTCAAGACCTCAATCGAGCCACCATAGACTGTCAAAATCACACTCAAACCAATTAGTCCCATTACTAACGGGAAGAAAAGAGCATTCACAAATGCAAGCTTCAGTGATTTGTCTTTGTAGTCATTGCTTTCTCTTTCAAAATCATCTGCAGTTGCTTTTTCCCTGATGAAGGATTTGATTACTCTGATACCCGAAAATGATTCCTGCACAAAAGTGGATAAATTCGATAAGCTTTTTTGAATCTCTTCAGACCTCTTATTGATGATATTATTCACAAAGTAAATGCTGATAGATAACAATGGTAAAGGAATCAGCGCATATAAAGTTAGCTTCGCATTGATTGAAAACATAAATGGAATCACCATCAGAAAAAGAGTAACGAGGTTAATACCATACATGATGGCCGGGCCAATGTACATTCTGACCTTGCTCACATCTTCAGAAATTCTGGCCATCAGATCGCCGGTATTGTTTTTTCGGTAAAAGCTGGTTGGCAGACTCTGATAATGAATATAGATTTCATTTTTGAGATCATATTCGATAT
>JBCBHL010000015.1:13193-42901 GCA_038525605.1 Bacteroidota bacterium | reverse complement strand
CACTAAGCCGGATCTGGATGAATGGTAAAAAACAGAGCGAAACAGCCCAGGACGTAGTTTTGAGTTCTATAGATTATGTAGCTTATTCGCTACGAATCTGAACAGCACTTCTTATCTCATTCACGAAAACTTTCACGGTTTTCAAGTGCCATTACTTAAAGGGGGTAAGTGGTTTGCCGAAGCAACTGCAGATTGGTCAATCTGGAATTTTTACAAACAGCCATTGAAAGGATATGCCACCTGGGCATTTACACTTAACCCACACATGGCTATGCTGGAGCATTTACCTCAACTCCTTCAGTACTGTAAGCTTTGCCAATGATACTTTGGTCGGCGAGATAAGTAGTGGTGTAAGCCATAAAAACTGATGAGTTGAGGTAAATGCCTTTTTAACTTTAATTGATCTTTTGGAGGAAGAAGGGATTGATTTTGATCAGGAATTTGCCGAATTCGCCGCACGCACTACTGTCTGGGACTATCCGGACCAGGGAATCAGCGATGCTTTCAGAGTCAACCAGAAAAAAGGACTTAACAATGGTTTCCCTGACTACCGGTTTATTGATGTCATGGATGAAACAGGTACATACGGTATTTATCAGCCCGTGCCTGAAGAATTTTTGCCAGGGGCCTACGGATGGAATGCTCTTAAAATTGATTCTACAGCTTCAGGGACTTACACGATCAAACTGAAAGGAAACGAGCAGAACCCTGAATACCTCGACTTTGTCGCAAGAGTAGTAAAAGGAAAACCCGGCGCCTATGAATACCTGGACTTTCCTGTCAATAAGGAAACTACACTTGGAGAGGGAGAAGCAGCTCTTGATGTGAATACCGAAGCGGGTGAAGAACTATACTTTGTTGTTACTGCCGCTAGCAGGGATAATATGCGTGATCGCGATATTCCCCATATCTACGAATATGCACTTGAGTCGAGTGAACACATTCTGCCTGACGACCACATCAGAACTTTCAGTCTGGCCGAAGAGATCAGAAGAGCAGAAATTGATCATGAGCAACTGACGATCACCGCTAAGGTGGCCCGCGGTACCGATATTACGAAACTGAAACCAGTGATGACGCTTTCCGAAGGTGCGGTCAGTTCTCCTTCCAGCGAGGAAGAGGTCGATTTCACTATACCGGTTACTTATCGGGTAACGGGAGAAGGAAGCGATACTGCAAAAGAATGGACGATAAGCGTTTCTTCCGAAGCTGAACGGACAGGTACGGACATCCTCACATTCGAACTGGAGAACTCCGTGCGCTTTGCTGCTATCAATGAAACGGACCATACGGTAATAGCCAATCTTGAATCAGCGATCGACCTTTCATCAGTAGTGCCGGTATTTACACTATCAGAAGGAGCGACCTGTCAACCTGCCAGTGGTGAAACTGTAGACTTAACTAATCCGGTCACTTTCATAGTAACGGCCGAAGATGGCATTACTACTCAGGAATGGACCATATCAGCAGCTGATTTCAGACCATTTATCACAGAATGGGAAGCGACAGAGGCCAACCAGGAAATTACTATCAACCTTAGCGAAACGGAGTATGATTTTTCCTATGTCTGGAAAAACGAGAATGGAGAAACTGTAGATAATGACACTTTTCAGTCTACGTTTGGCGGCAGCTTTACTGTGACATTGCCTACCGCAGGAATCTACACATTGGAAATCATTGGTGAATATCCGCATTTTACAGGCTACCCTACTGATCAACTGAAAGATGTATTGCAATGGGGTGATATTCACTGGCGGGATATGTCCAGGTCGTTCAGATCCTGGAGGGGTGAAAGTTTTAGTGCCACTGATCTGCCTAATTTGCGCGATGTGACCAGCATGTTCAGAATGTTTGAGCGTGCGATCAACTTCAATGGAGATATCAGCGGATGGGACGTAAGCAATGTTTCCAACATGAACTTCATGTTTCAGCAATCCAGAGAATTCAACGGTGACATCAGTGGATGGGATGTGAGCAATCTGGTAGAGGCTACTGAAATGTTTAGGGAAACCAGGGCTTTTAATGCTGACATTAGCAAATGGAACACCCGAAACCTGCGGGAAATGAACAGAATGTTTTTTAGCGCCAGCGCATTTGATCAGAATCTGGGTGATTGGGACATCCGAAATGTTACCGTAATGTTAGATGCCCTAAAAGGTGGGATTTCTACACTTAACTACGATCGAACTCTGATTGGATGGGCTGGTCAAAATGTGAGAGAAGAAGTAATACTGGGGAGTGATGCTTCCTATTGCGGAGGTGAAGATGCCAGAGCAACATTAATCAGCGAATTTAACTGGAATATAACCGACGGTGGACTTGCATGCCCCGAAGGTGGTGAAGCAGAGATCTTACGCTTTGAACTGGATGAGGAAATTGCACCTGCCGTAATCGATGATGAGAACCACACCATCACCCTATCGGTACCTGGTGGAAGCAATATCACCGGACTCGAACCTACTCTTTTTCTTTCCAGAGGTGCCACCAGCACACCGGCCAGTGAAACGGTAGTAGATTTTAGTGAGCCCGTTGTTTTTTCCGTTACATCCGAAGATGGTAACACACAACAGGACTGGACAGTAACTGTCACGGAAGCTTTAAATACAGCAACTGACTTTCTCAGCTTCACTTTTGCAGAAGCAGCAGGCCCTGTTTTTATCAACCTGGACAACCACGCAATCGCGATAAAAGTAAATGAAGGGACGGATTTAAGCAGTCTTACTCCGTCTTTTGTACTCTCGAGCGGCGCAACCAGCAATCTGGAAAGTGGGGAAACCAGAGATTTTTCACAATCTCAGGAAACTCCGGTGGTTTATACCATCACAGCTGAGGATGAAGTGACCAGACAAAACTGGAAAGTGATTGTGGCTACAAGGGAAGCAATTGTGTCGCAAGTTCATGACTATTGGATCGACCTGCAGGTATTTCCTAACCCAACAAACCGATACTTTGAAGTATCTGGTCCGGGGCAAATGGAGGCTTATATTACCAGCCTGGATGGAAAACGGCTAACCGAGGCACAGTCTGGAAATCAACTAAAGTTTGATCTTGGTGATCTGACTGACGGCATTTATCTGATGGTTGTTCGATACCAAAATCAGCTGATTACGCAAAGAGTTGTGAAACAAAGTAGTGACTAGAAAAAGAGAATTGAAATTACTGAGGCTGTCCAACGAGGACAGTCTCTTTTTTATTTGATTGCTTTCGCACAAATTTCCCCTATCATGTTAGTGAACGAACATCAACATGGGCGGAAAGTCATTCATACTTCACGATAACTTTTACACAGCCTGTAAAAACTCAATACTGGCTGGTTTCAGCGGCTTCACTAAGTAGTGAGCCACATTTTCGAAACTATAACAATGATTGATTTGCTTTGGATCTATAGAAGAACTCAGCATAATCACTGGAAGATTCACCGCTTCCTGCTGAAGTTTCTCCAACACATCCATACCCGTCATTACTGGCATATTGATATCCAGGAACATTAAATCCGCCTGATTAACCTTTAAATATTCCACCGCTTTTTCACCAGAGGTAAAAGTCACAATTTTCGCTGGTTTCAGGCATCTTTCAATGATCAGCTTATTCAGCATAATCTGGATATCATCATCATCTACCAATATCACCTCATTGCATTTAATCTGCTGATGAGTGTTCTCTACCGATTCTCTGCAATGATTTTCCTCGGCAATCAGGTCATTGATCTGAGAAGTCACCCGGTCGATTTCAACAGCAGAATGGTTCAAAATAGACATGCCTTCTGCTACACTCAGCCCTTCAGATTTCATCATCTCCAATGTCTGCAGGATCTTTGCCAGGTTGCTTCTCACTGCATGATTGGTGAGGTAATTGATTTCATTCATCGATTGAAACTGACTGGCAACTTCCTGTGTCAGTTCCTGGATTTTTTGCTTTCTTTTGTTACTTTTCTCCAGTGCTGTTTTAATTGAGCCTACCAGAGTGTCATATTTAAACGGTTTGGTAATAAAATCATCAGCTCCCCTGATCATCCCTTCCCTTCTCTTGTCTTCCTCAGCGCTTCCTGTCAAAAACAAAAAAGGAACAAATTCAAACCGCTTGTTTTCTTTGATGGCATCAAGCACTTCATAACCGTTCATGCCACGCATCATGAGGTCACAAATAATAATATCAGGGACTTCTTCAGAAGATGTATTCAACAGGTGTTCAGTTGCTGATTCTCCGCTAAGAAAGATCATAGTTTCAAAACCCTGGAGGGTTAAAAAATCCGATACTGATTCCGCCAGGTCCTGTTCGTTTTCTATAATTGTGATTCGCTGCTTTTTCATTGGATTAGATTAATTGAGAAATGTGGATTAAATACCAGTCTGCGATGTCTTCCAGTGATAATGCACTTGCCGCTTCATAGTTTTGTCTGGCAATCCTTGTGCGGTAGCTATCATCATCTACCAGCTTTTCGATAGCCTTGCTCAAACTTTCTGCATTGTCCGGTTCAAAATATTCTCCGGCATATCCTTCTTCCTCTATCAACCTGCCCAGATCACCCAAATTGGGAAGGATTGTCGCCTTACCATAACTCCCCGCCTGATGCAGTACTCCGGAGCTGCCAGTAGTAGAAGTGTATGGAAAAACTACTACAGTGCTTTCAGAGAAAATCCTTGCCACATCTTCTTCCGGTACATAGCCCGTAAACTTCACTTTGTCTACGTGTTTATACTGTTGTGCCACATCTGCCAGATAGCCTTTCACATTTGGACTGTCAGTTCCTGCTATCACCAATTCCATATCAGTCTTCCCGGACTCTCTCAACTGCTGGAATGCCTCTATCAGCACTTCTACTTTCTTGTAAGTACCAAATTTGCCAAAAGCCATGACTTGCTTGTTTCCCTCTTTGTGATCAAAAACGAGAATAGCCGGAGTTTCAAAAGTACCATGAGGGAATAGCACTACATTGTTTTTCTTGTACTTCTCAGTGAGCGTATCTACATATTTTTCAATTGTTACGCCAACCACATCAGCCATCAGAATACCCCTGGTCAGGAAATTACCAATCATTGTGTAGATAAACTGCATGATCTTACTGGATGAAATCCCTGCATTATCCAGGTCTACCTCCTCCATAATATTATGCAATAAAACCACTGATTTTATACCGTACAGTTTCAACAGTAAAGGTAACATCAGCCCTAGTGCCGCAGGAATCTTTTTATCCCCAAAAAGTAAAAACTGTAAATTGATGATGACTGCATCAGGCTTCAGTTTCCTGATTTTACTCAAAATCCTGAATGGATTGCGCATGCTGTTAAATTTCCAGCAAGGATGAAAAACCACCTTATCTCCGGGTGATTGATAAGATTGATCAACTTCTTCGGTCAATAAATGCAATTCGTCTATTTCAGGTTTGGGAGCCAGGTGTTTTGCCAGGTAATAACCATATTCATTTAGTGTGGTTTTACTGGGTGGGTAAGGTGTTACCAATGCTATTTTTAGATTACTTTTCATCGCAATTGAATTTTAAAATGATGTCATAAATTTTCTTCTTCCTGCCTTTGTGATCGATCAGGCCGTAATATTTCTGAGGGTTTCGCTTCCAGGGTACTCTGCCAGCCACATTGGAAGGCACCTTTTTGAAGTCATACAAGGTCCAAATGCCATAGTGCAGTTGATAATCGTCTACTATGGATAATATCTGTTCGACATATGCAGCCTGATCATCCTCATCTTTGCTAAAAGGGAACCACCAGCGCGAATAACTGTGCATCCCAGTTTCACCAAGAAATATTGGCTTACCTGCCGATTCGCTGCCTTCCAGGAAATCAGACAGTTCCGATGGACTTCTGTAAAAATGAAAAGAGATAAAGTCCTGCAAACTGCTCAACTCGTTAGAGATTTCCGGCTGACTCCAACCGATCGTTACAAAATGGTTCGGGTCGTAGGTTTTAATTCTTGAAATGATGAAATGAAGCCAGGAAGTGACCCGATGCTTTCCAAAACTCTCGAAATCAAGGTCAGGTTCATTCTTTACATCCCAGGCAAACAATGAAGGGTGATGTGCCACAGCCTGCACGATCTGCTCGGCATGTCTGTCGGAAATTGTCCACTCGGTCACCTCATATCCCAGGAAAAAGTCGAATAGCGTAACAACTACCTTCAATTTCAAACGATCAGCTGCTTCCAACAACTGATTCAATTCATTGATCTTCTGTGAGTCAACAGCACTCTTTCCAAAGGTCTCGAAAGGCACAAATATCCTAACCGCATTGAACCCTATGCCTTTTAGCTTTTTAAAATCTTTTTCTACGGTGTGCAGATCGAAGTTTTCCCACATGGCAGTCCACGGACGTTTTCCGGGATAGTAGTTGATACATTTCAGCTGAAAGGCCTCCCCTGATTCGTAGAACTTCCCCGCTGATATCTGATATTTTGATGGAGTATCAACAGGTTTCGCTTTGAGCTTAGCATTCATCTTTCTTTGCTTGTGCCTGATTCTCCAATAATTGTCTTCCAACAGTAGCATCACGTCGTAGCTGGCCGTATCGTAATAGCTGATTATCTGATCTCCTTTCTGCACCTCATTGTAACTGATTACCTCATCAGCAATTACAATCAGAGTTCCGTCGGCACTGTAAAACTTCGGAGTAATCGTATGGGCAATTGTCGTGCCCTGTAGCTTTTGCTCATTGCCCTGATAATATCCTGCCAGCTTGATGAGTCCTTCCCTCGAATCTTCCGTGTAATAGTCTTTCAGTCCCTGGGTTAAGCCAACAGCTGATGCCTGATATTGATAATAGTAGCCAGACAGGTAATCGCCCTCCAGTTTGCTTCTGGTAGCTGCTTCAATAGCTCTGCCTTCGGCATTTTTGTTATCTATCCACGTGGTTTTAGGCATGTAATAGGTAGTCAGCTGCTCACTATCAAGTAGCAGAATCTCCTTTTTATCTGCGCCAGTGTTGAAGTAAGCGTATACTCTGGAGAACCCGTAAATGATTATTGCTAATACCAGCAGGATCGATAGGTTTACAAAAACGCTATGTGCTAATTTTTTAATCATCGATTGTTATGTTTATGGTTTTGGTAATTCCGGCAACTGTCGCCTTTAGGAGGTATTCCCCTTTTGCAAGTCTGCGGAGATGCTCATGAAGTATGGCCTGACCGTCTTTTAGTGTTTTTTTCAATAAAAGCTGCGAGTCACCGCCTATGATCTCAATGTTTACGATTGTGCCGTTTTTCATCCACTGCCCCATATATCCGGTTACAGGGCCTATCAATAATTGTTTTGAAGCTTGCGAATAGCTGATGTCAAAATCCGAAACTGATACTTCGAAGTTTATTTTAAGTGTATTCCTACTGTCGGCATAATTGTCAATCCCTGCAGTGACAGTCCACACCTCTGCTTTTTCAGGAGCATAGAGGACACAGGTGGCCACTCCGTCCAGTGTTTGCCCATGTAGTTCTGCGACTCTGCCATCATTACTCGAAATTAGAAATTTGACGATGGTTCCATTACCGATTACATTATCAGCAGCATCTTTAATGATTTCAGTTTTGAAAACAACCAGTTGCTCACCATCTGCAAACCGATGTTGCCTTTCATAAGAGATCGCAAAGTCCAATGGATCGATTGCATAGTAATCCACTCTGAATGACTTGCCAACCAGAGAGCCATATCTTCCCGTAACATTCCCATATCCCTTTTTCTTTGGAGCAACTAATCGCTGATAGCCAAAAAGCGGACGCATTTTCATTGGCTTTTCAATGAGCTGGTTCGTTACATCGTAACCTGCTGTAATCGATTCCTCTTTCGGCAATGGGTTTCCAAATTGATCAAGAATAGTAGAAACAATCATCGTATAGTCATTGCGATCTACCACCAGATGCTTGGGACCGCAATATGATTCTACCTTCTTGGCATGATCTACATCAGCAATGATTTCCAATGAAGACTGATGTCTTAAAGCTGCTTCCTGATACAACCTCAAAATCACCAGACCCGACTTTTGTGAGATCACCTCCGGAATCTGGAAATTCAGTACACCGTCTTTAACCGTTTGATCGATTTGAACTCTTGCAGTGCCATTGTCCAATACAAGCGAATACCGGTCGGCATCAGCATTCTGATGAACGTTGTAGCGCAGTTCAATTGATCTACCTGCCACATAGGTCGAAGTATTGGATTCCAGTGAGATCTGACTCTGCCCAATAGCAAAACCGCATAACAACGCAAGCGATATGAATAAGAGGTATCTCAATACGATGAAGGGTTTGCAATGAAAGGATTAAGGCAAAGAGTAAAAAATCCTCCGGCCCTTTTTAGTTTACGAAAGCTGCCGCCTGGTGTACCAGGTTGATACTTAGCGGTAATCAATGCTACAGGAAGTCCGTTGACTAATGTCTCTTCTGACTGTCTCGAGATAACCTGAAGACCTCCCAGATCGGCCAGTTTAAATGAAAATTCCTGACTTTTTCTGGGAAAAACGCTTTCAGCCATGTACCTCTGATCAACCCAGCAAATGTTGTTTTTGTCGCTGTAATAGGCGATCAGCATTTGCGTTACAGTGGCTGCTTTATTGCCGTAGTTAAATAAATTGCCCGATACCTGATCGTTTGTAGTTGAAAGCTCCTGCACAACCATATTCCTGAAAAGGTCTTGTGTAGCCACAGTACTGAGAATTTCAAGTTTATAGCTCACAGGCTCACGCTGCAATTGAACTGCATCAAACTCATTTGGGTCAAAAACTGATTTATCGTTTTCCTGTAGCCAGCCTACTGCCTCAAAGTCAATTCTAAAAGAAGTCTTTTCCTTCGGAAGTAACTTATGGACAGTATGGAACTTATCGTAATAGGCGGTAAGGAAATTGCCCTCCTCATCGAACAAACTTGCTTTGATTGTTAAATCCGATGGGTAATCGTCGAGGTTGATGATAGATCCGATTACAGCGTATCTGCCATCCATCTGCACAAGCGCCGATTCCAGAAGATTGACTACAGGTCTGTCGAGTACATCTTCATGAAAGGACTCCTCTGTTGTAATCGTCCGTCTTCCCTGGTTGTAAAACTCAATTTCGGTAATATTAAAAAACTGATTGGTAGGAATTGTAGACTCCAAAGGTATGTACTTCAAATACCACTTCCCATCTATATTTTTCACTTCGTGAATTACTTCTTTCCTGAAGGTTTCAATAGAAGTAATCCATTCAAGATTGGTTTTTACGATGGCAATGCTATCGTTTTGATCGACGATGCTGGTTTCGATAGCATTCAGTTTGCCATAAGATTCCACCAGACCGTCTGACACTGATATCTCCAGTAAAAACTGCTCTACAGTCAGATGCTTATCAGGCACCAGGTAAGTATGCGCCTCTATAAATTTCTTGAAATCTACCGCGTCATAGTACGATTCTACCACTCTTTGCGGGGTAACCTGTTTCATGTTAAGGAAGTATAAATTCCCGATAATCAGGCCTGCAACTACCAATACTATTAATATCCATACTTTTAGTGCCTTGTAGAAGATGCCGGCAATTTCCGGCTTCATCGTTTCCGGATTCCGGTAACTGTCTCTCTCTTGTCCTTTGCCCGAAACATGATTTATCCAATGCAGCTGAATATTGAAAAAGAATGCAATCAGCAAAACCGTAATCGGCATGGTACCCCACATGATTTTCTGATAAAGCGGAAAGGACTTTTCCGGTAATACAGAAGGCAAAGGAGAAACATCCGATCGCTCCCAAACCATAATGCCATTAGTCATCAACTTTACTCTGTGCCAGCCAGAGAAATACAACAGCGGATCGTAGAATTTGTCGTTGGAGAAGATGTACTTCAAATGGAATAGTTCCGGTGCTGCCAGAAACTGCTGCAAAGTCCCGATTCCTTCCACACCTCTGTACTTAGAGTTTTCGAGTCTCTCGATGGCCCTTGTCGTCAGTTCCGGGATTCGCCTTGCCGAGTGATAGTTCCCATCAATCGTCAGTGCATCAGTTTTTGAAGAAAGTAAAGCCATCTGGTCCCCAAAGCCTAATGTCAGGAATCGCCATTTGTCATGCTTGTCATTTTTGAGAAAATTCACAATCGGGTCCATGTTGACAGGCTTGGGTTGTGTAGGTCTAAAAAACCCGAGGTTCATGGTAAAACCACTGGAGATGAAAATCATGGCAATCATCACTGCTACCAGGAATCGGTAATTCACGACCGAATATCTTCGCAAGATTCTCTGATAGATATTTCCTTCAAAAAATCGCCACAAAAACTCAGCAACAAATGGTATTGACTGAATGGTCGCCCAGAAGGTAAACCTTTCCAGTGTAAGAATTGAAAATGCATTTTCCCCCAAAATCATCTTAGGAAGTGGCGTAGTTCCGCCAGTGCCCAGCAATACCAACAGACTGAAAGACAATCCCAGAAAGATATTTCTTTTGCTGTAAATCCGATAAAAAAGGAATGGCAGAAATACGATGAAGAACCCCCAGGGAATGATAAAAAACACCAGCCCTGAGCTAAATACCTCGATGAAGCTATCACGAGATCCGTGGGGTATCGGCACCTGCGCAATCGGGTCGTTCTTGGTCAGTATCCAATAAGGCAGGATTACAAAAATTACAACAAATATGGCAGAAAGCCCGATTGCTATGATTCTTTTGAGGTATTTGAAAACAAAGACGATAAATAATCTGATAGTGATAGCTTTATAAGAGCCTGCCGCTGCTTTCGCTCCATCCATGACAGCTGTGGCCATTACAGGAAGTACAAAAAATACCATCCCGAATATGGGTGTCACATGATGGGATGCGGCAGCCACTGCCAGAATACTCACCGCATTGAGATAGTATCTCAGTTTTCCCCATCGCACAAAAAGGTATATTTCCGGTATGGCATGTAGCAACCAGGAGATTCCCATCATCGTCGGTAGTTGACCAAATACATGCAAAGCCTCTATAATCGAAGGGCAGAAAACCGCTACTAAAGCTGCATATCCGGCAGACTCATCATTGATAGTGAATATCTTAGCAAATCTGTAAGCTCCTGTAACGAAAAGGATAATGATTCCGAATGCCAGTAAAAAAGCACCGAATCTAATCCCACCCACAAAAGAAAGGATGGCGATTAACTGATGCACAAGTGGCGGATAGCTCATTAGGCTAAATCCGGTATACCAGCGAGGCTCCCATGGCTCAAACCAGGAACGTGCGTAGTGATCAGCAAAAAAGCTATGTACATGGAAATCATAAGTGTCTTCAAGGGTATTGAAGAAAGACGCACCATGAAACAACAAGCCTACTGCTGTAGCTAGTGCCAGGATGAGGTATGTCTTTTTTTGTTGATTTGCCATGTAGCGAATTAATCAAAAAAATATATGCCCCTATTATAGGTGTCGATGAGTGACCGGATTAACAGTGTCAGATGCAGTCCCGGGAAGTTGATCCACTGAACCGGAAAATGGAACCATTCGCCGAGGTAAAAAGGCAGGAACACAGGAATGCTGAGAAATATCCAACTAGAACAGCTTGTTTTGAGAAAAAACAAGAATAGTAATGAACAATAAGAAACGGAATAAGACTACTCACGGAATCGTCATTCCCTGCTACAACGAGTCTTCCAGGCTGGATTTGAGTACATTCATCAGTTTCGCCAGAAGAAATAAAGGGTCGGTTCTATGCTTTGTCAACGATGGCAGTGCGGACATGACGCGCTCTACCCTGGCAAGTATCAAAAATCTGGTTCATGACAATGTTTACATCTGCGAAGTAACGGAAAACGCAGGAAAAGCCAATGCCGTCCGGACAGGTTCTATGATGCTTTATAAAGAGACAGATGTAGACACAATTGGTTTTCTGGATGCCGACTTATCCACAAGTTTTGAAGACTATCAGGAACTGATTGTTGCCATGGAAGAGAACTCTAGAAAATCAATCGTTTTTGGATCCAGGAATATGAAAAGTAGTGAGGCAACAATCGAAAGAAACCCCATTCGAAAAATGCTGAGCGAGATAATCCGGCTGCTCATTTTTCTCATTATCAGGGTTAAAATATACGACTCACAATGTGGGGCCAAAGTATTTAAAAGAGCATTGATTCCTAAGATATACGAGACAGGTTTTTGCTCCAGGTGGTTGTTTGATGTGGAAATAATCCTCAGACTTAGAAAAATGCTTGGCAAAAAGGAGTTTTTGAAGATTTTTCTCGAAAAGCCACTGAACAGTTGGGTACACATGGATGGCTCTAAACTGGGTTTAAAAGACTCATTGATGATTCCTCTAAACCTTTCCAAAATATGGGTCAACTACGAGCTGAAAAATTTGATCGTTAATGGCAAAAAATCGATCATTCAAAGCTTTCAATACTTGCTTTCAAAAATCTTTTATCTTAAATTCAATTAATATGTTTCAGATTCATCCTTTACAGCACAATACCCTGGAAGCGTTGGAAAGATTGGTAAAAATCTATCTGAATAAATCACGACCACTCAATGAAAAGGCGAAAGAGCATTTATTTTTTATCGCTGGCGAACATTGTTTACCGAAAGAAATCGTCATAGAGGTGATCGAAGATTGTAGTGAGTGTAATTGATTATTATGAAGATTTAAGTCCTGTTGGATACCAAACCTGACTGCCGCGAGGCAAGGTTCTACGGCTTTCCAAATTTTAAATGAGGGATCACTCATCCCTGATCATGTGCTTCTATTGGCCTGGTATTTTTAAAAAAAGAAATTACTCAGTTTTTACTACGGCACTCTGTGACTTGAATAACTCACTTTAGTTGGATTCATTGTGATTTGATTGACAGAAAATGCTTACTTCCACAGTTTGTAAAACTTAAATGGTTTCGGCCACTCTTCTCTTGGCTTGAAAACTATTGCCACTTCCCTATGATCCAAAGCTGATTCCGTAAGTACCACCTGATCATCAAATGTTTTCGCTTTTTCAAATTCTTTGCTATTCACCCTACAAACAACCTTGTAAAAAGACCCCGACAACCACTCTTTTACCTCTTCGGTATCGCTAAACTTCAAATAAGCAGCTAAAGATGCATGTGCAGCAGCCAAAATCGCAAAACCGTCAGGAACATCGTCCTTAATCAAAATGTACATTTTCATAGTCTGTAGCTTTATCAAGATCAGATAGCTATGATCCAACCAACCTTATCTTTTATTACTTCCCGAAACCAAGAAACGCTAAAATACGCAGATTCACAAGGAAGCCATCTGAATACTACCATTAGGAAGTCATATCGCTCGGAATCATTCATTTATGCAATCAATCCAACAGAATTCAGAATTCCATTTCAGATCATCAGTCCTTTTTTGGCATCATCCTTGTTTTATGATAACCAGATCAAAACTCAGAAATCATGAAAAAGACGATACTGCTTTTAATCTTAATCTCACTTTTCCTTCATCAAGAGAGTAAAGCGCAGCGTTTTATCGCTTCTTTCGGTGTACAGCATAGCTGGAACGTTCCACTAGCAATCACGGGTCAGATTTATGATCATTTCTATGACTACAACTGGGTTCATGCGGATAGAGTTTGGACACCTAGAGGAGATGATTTCTTCATTGTTTTACAAAGAAACCACCTTTTTGTAGAAGTAGAGATTGGATGGGATGGATTCATAAGACATGTAGAATATTTTGATTATTATCCGCTTGACCAGCACGTATGCGATGATTTCTGTGGATTTCACCAGCCATTTTACAATACATTTTACAGTCCAAATAGATTTGTTTTCGACTATGGCGTCAGCTTTGTACACTACAGACCGAGGATCAGGGCAACCTATTGTCATCCATTCAGATTTACAAGAAGACCCAGATTCGTCAATGTTTACAGTCCGTTTAGGTTTAGAAGAAACTACACCAGGGTATTCAGACGTGTAGATCATTACGATCACAGCTTTCGATATGGTAGAAACAGAACCTTCCACTACAGGGGCAATGCTCAGAGAACCGGAAGGAATAGTAACTACAGGAACAGTAATGCTGGCAGGACATCGAATAGCAGGGCTTATGGAAATAGAACAAGAACAACGACCAGGCAAAACAATGGCAGGGCTACTGGTAGACAGTCAAGTGTGAACAGAAGTGTAGATAGGTCAGTCAATAGAAATATTACTACTAACAGAACCGGCTCGACCAGACAGTCGACAAGAAATTCAGATTACAATACAAATTCAAGGGTTTCCACAGGTAACTCTGTTAGCAGATCGAGAACAAGTAGTACGTCCAGGTCTGGCAATAGGAGCAGTTATACGCCAAGATCTGGCAGTAGCAGAAGTTCTTCAGGGAGATCCGGAGTTTCAGGACAGAGCTCAGGAAGAAGTAGCCGTGTAAGCTCTACTTCCAGGGGAACAACCAGAACAAGTTCTTCGGGATCTACTGGCAGAAGTTCATCCGTTAGTCGAAGCTCGGGTAGCAGAAGTTCAGGCAGCAAAAGTTATACACCCAGGTCTGGAAGCAATAGAAGCAGCAGTGTTAGCAGGGGAAATACCTCTTCGAGAAGTTCCTCTGCAAGAACAAGTTCTTCGAGATCTGGCAGTAGGAGTTCTTCTGTAAGCCGAAGTTCAGGAAGCAAGAGTTCCTCCGGAAGAAGTAGTTCTGTAAAATCAAGTTCTTCAAGAGGATCGGTTAGCAAATCTGGCAGCAGGTCATCTTCCGGCAGATCAGGTTCTTCATCACGAAGCAGAAGCAGTTCTTCAAAATCAAGAAGCAGGGGAAACTAAAAATATAAGTAAACAGGTGTAGGTAAGTGAGTTAAACCACGCTGGCATTCATTTAGAATGTACAGTGTGGTTTTTTTATTGACAATTTACATTGTGGTGTGTAAATTTATCCTTATCTCAAGTAGATGCTGATGAACAATATAGGTCTGTTCAATACGATTATCTTTTTTCTCTTATCCATGCTTCATTTTTATTGGGTTTTAGGTGGTAAATGGGCTTTGAAGGATGCTGTACCCTACAATGAGAAGGGAGAGAAAGTACTCAATCCCGGCAAATTTGATACTTTGATTGTGGGAATCGGGCTATTACTTTTTGCTGTTTTTTATCTGGCTAGCAGCGATTTACTGGAATTTGCACTACCTGCATGGCTCATGAAATACGGTGGCTGGTCTATCAGCATTATTTTTCTATTAAGAGCTCTTGGCGATTTTAAGTATGTGGGCTTCAGTAAAAAAATTAAATCAACTGATTTCGCAAAAAAAGACACGCAAATTTACTCTCCATTATGTCTTCTCCTGGGAATTGTGGGAGTTTTGGTACAGCTTTTTTAGAGGAAGATCATCAAATCAATACCTCCAGAACTTTTTGTTTATAACTTCCTCCAATCGGTATCTCCTTATCACCTAATTCTACATCATGATGTGTATGGGCTGTTATCCGGTCGATGTTGACGATGAAAGACCGATGCACTCTTAAAAACCTTTCCTCAGGCAACCGGGATACAAACTCGGAAAGAGTTGTTTTCACAGATATTTGCCTTTTGCTGGCGACAATTTTTACATAATCTTTTACACTTTCCACATATAAAATTTCACTGAAAGTAACTTTAAAATTCTTTTTGTTTGATTTCACATAGATGAAATCTTTCTCCGAATCTTTGGGACTAACCGCACTTAAATCCCCTACTTTATTCATTGCCTGATATTTCTGAATCGCCTTCATAAATCTGGCAAGTGATATGGGTTTCACCAGATAATCGAGGATATCCAATTCATAGCTTTCTACTGCATAATCGATGTGGGCGGTCGTGAAAATAATACCGGGTTTCTGTTTCATCGACTTTACAAACTCCACACCTGTAATCTGAGGCATCTGAATATCCAAAAATACCAGGTCTACAGGTTCATTTTGCAAAACAGTAAATGCTTGCAATGCATTTTTGCAGGTTGCAACAACCTCAAAATCATCCAGTTGCTTTAAATAACTCTCTATGATCTCGATTGCCAGAGGCTCATCGTCAACTATCAAACATTTGGTTTTCATATCTTATTTTAGATTTATTATCAGCTCTACTTCATATGAATCTTCCTCATCTTTTATAACCACCTGATGCTGATCGGGGTAGATTAAAGCAAGTTGCTGACTGATATTATAACTTCCTATGCCAGGCAGGACTTTAGCAGCACCAGCCTGCCGTGAGCGGTTTTTAGTATTGTAGACCACAAATCTAATTTCTTCTGATGTACTGGCAATCGTAATCCGAATAACCGGTTCATGGATATCGCCACTCACTCCGTGCTTGAATGCATTTTCGACAACTGACAGTAAAATCAATGGAGCAATTTTCTGCTCTTGAAAGTGAATGTCTTTTTCGAATGTCAGAGACAGGTCCTCTCCATATCGTAGCTTTTCGAGGGCTATGTAATTCTCTAGCAGCGCGATCTCGTCAAGCAGCAGTACGAATTTTTCATTGCACTTGTATAACACATAAGTTAACATTTCCGACAGTTTAAGGATAGACTCAGGCGTTAAATCTGACTTTTTTAGTGAAAGTGCGTAAATGTTATTGAGTGTGTTGAGTAAGAAGTGTGGATGTATCTGAGTTTTTAGAAAATTCAATTCCACTATTGACTTTTCTTTTTCAAGAGTATCCAATCTGCTTTTCTCTTCGTTTCTTAGCTTAATCACCTTAATAACGGCCATTAGTATCGGTCCAAGGTATATCGAAAACAGGTAATTTCTAAGCAGCCTGTCGGGGCTTGTAAAAATTCTCCACAACATCTCTTCCGAAGAGGTCAGGTCTACTACCTTCACCATAGGTTCAGCTACAAAAACCACCATCAGTCTGGCCATTACTGTGAAACAGTAGGCAGAAAATATCAATGAAGCAAAAAACAATAGATAGCGTTTTTTAAACACCAGCCTGGGAATCTGGTAATAATTTAAAAAGTAAGCCGCTGCTAAAATAGCTGGTAACAGTGCCAGCGTATTCCATAAAACTACATTTACCGACCTGCCTGTATACAAAAAGATCTGCGACTGAATAATCATTACCACAATCCAGAACAGGATATGAGTAAGCCACCGAATTCTTAATATGCTATCTACTAATACTAGTTTTCTATCCATTGTAATGATTAAAAATAATAATTTTCAATGCAAGGCTGGGATATGGCTGACGAATAGTCACTACCAGCATGCCCAATCATTGGTATTAAATGACGAAATGGATCCAACCTGACTTTTTATCAATTGGTACTACTATCATCGACTGTCTATCATTCGCTCGACAAATGAGCCGATAATATCCCTACCTTCAAATCTCTCAATAAAAATCAAAGCCTTATGAAAAAGTTAATGTTTGCATTGATCGTCTCTTTTACATACCTGTCTATTCCCATTAATGCTCAAAATCAGCTGAAACCCGAAGAAGGGATCGCAGGGTTAGTAAAGGATGGTATTGTAGCAGGTATCGTTGGTGGTTACTCAATCGATGGAGAGGTAAAACTCATCATCAACGACGGTTTCAGTGACATGGATCAGCAGATTCCATTTACCGGAAATACGATCACGAGGATTGCTTCAATAGCCAAACCTATGACAGCTGTAGCCATTATGCAGCTATATGAAAAAGGGCTGCTCAAACTGGATGACCCTATCCGTAAGTATCTAAAAGATTACCCCGTAAGCCAACAGGGTGAGATTACTATCAGGCATTTACTAACGCATACCTCGGGAGTAAAAGCCTACCAGTCAACGAAAGAGATGAAAAGTAAAAAGACTTATGAATCGCTAAGCGATGCTTCGGCAGTTTTTGAAAACCGCAAACTCAGCTTTGTGCCAGGTACTGCATACCAATATACAACTTATGGCTATGTGTTATTGGGCCGGGTTATAGAAAGCGTATCGGGTTTGTCGTATAATGAATACATGGAGAAGAACATATGGACAAAAGCGGCAATGAGTGATACGGGTGTCGAAATTTTTGATCAGACTTATGAAGGTAAATCAGCACTCTATAAGCATCACAAGGGCAAAATACAGTTGAGAGATCAAAACAACCTCAGTAACAGAACACCGGGTGGTGGGATTCAATCCACTTTTTATGACCTGATAAAATTTGGTAACGCTCTATTGAATAATGAATTACTGAAAAGGTCAACATTTGAAATGATGCTGGAAGATCCCAAGATCAGAAAGGAAGGAAATGGATATGGTTTTGGCTGGTTTTTATATGGGGTCAATCCTGAATGCGGAAACGTTATCGGGCATAGTGGTCATCAGAATGGTGCCTCAACCCAACTGATGATTCTACCTGAGATCAATACTGTGATCGTCGTATTGGCGAATACATCGGGGACATGGCAGCAAGTAGTCAATACATCGGTAAGTTTCTTCAAATCAGCCTATCAGCAAAGTAATCAATCTGTGGAAAAGACAGAAGAGTAGCGTTTCATTGACCGGATCATACTGATAAATCTAATATAGTGAAACTGAGTAAATCAGATAATCCCTGTTAATTTGACTAAAAAAAGCAATCCCGATGACTCTAAAGATTACTCCATCGGGATTGCTTCGTATCATAGTCAAGGTCATTCATTCTTTCTATGACCTCTCAACTCACTATTACATATTGAGTGATGGCGAATATGCCCAGACAGTACCATCGTCTTCACAAGTTACAATCAGGATACTATTGCCTGTGGGGCTTTCCTCTGCATCGATAAATACCATTCCCTCCGGAGCATCTCCGGTTTCTAAAATAGACAGAAACTGAGGACTTGCTGGCGTGCTGATGTCATAAACTGCTACAGCATCTACCCTTTCCAATCCTATAAAAGCGATGGTTCGACCATTGACAACACCTGTCACTACTCCTTCAGGCTCCACGCCTTTATCGTCGCTTCGTCCATCTGCATATAATCCAGCTTTCATAATGGCGTCTTCAATTTCATTGCCAGAATCGTAGATTAAATCACCTGAAGTACTCCAGATACTGAAAGACCGTGCTCCATAGGAATAGATTTGATCAAAATCACCATCTCCATCGGTATCTCCATTCGTCAGCATCATTTTAAGTCTGCCAAAATTCTCTTCCTGCTGTAACGTTGCAGCATCAGGAAAAGCTGATGGATCAAGGGTTACGTCCTCGATTCTTGTTTCATCAGTGAAAGAAAGACAGCCATCATCCTCATCAAAATCATCACCGTTGGCATTACAAGTCGCTTCATCAGCATCGTAGAAGTACTCTCTGCCATCTCCTTCATTAGCACTGATCACATAATTTGTTCCATTTACTGTGAAAGCATCAATTGCATCAGGCATATAGACGCCTAAAATATTAGCTGGTACAGTTCTGAAAGCTTCAGCATCATCTCTATCACTTGGGTCGAAGGCATTTCCGGAAGCAGAATAGTCTTTAGTTCCCAGACCAACTAACGCGGAAATAGATTTATTCTCTAAATTAATAACTGCCAATCCATTGTTTTCCTGTAGGGCCACAAAAGCAGTACGAGAATCTTCTGATACGGCGATGTATTCCGGTTCAACATCGCTGGCAAGGTCTGCATTTTTTCCTGTCACTCTGAAACCATTGGCTTCCAAAGCCTCTTCCTGGCTGTTGAATGCTGTAAATTCTAAAGTCACAACCTGGAATCCGTCTACTTCAATAATAGAAACAGAACCATTTGGATCAATTGTATAATCATCGCTTGGTTCTCCTTCATTGGCCACCAGGATAAACTGTCCATCAGGAGAAAAGGTAACCATATCAGGCAATGAGCCGACAGGAATAACCGCAGCTTCTGATAAATCAGCAATGTTGAAAACCACTACCTGTCCATTGTCAGTAGCCGTTTCAGCTTCTATTGCAGCGGCCAGATAAGCACCGTTTACAGCTACACTGTTGACACCTCCACCATAAGTGCTTACATTGATACTGGCAGTTACATTCATCGAAGCTGGATTGGCAAAATTTATCACATCGATTTTACTCTCATCTGCATTGTTGACAACAAAAAGCTGATCAGTGATCGGATCGAATGCAGCAATTTCAGCAGCACCTTCCCCTCCTATCGTGATATCAGTTAATCTGGAAAATGTAGACGGGTCTTCATCAGGTGCCATAAATCCACCATCTGAATCATCGTCACCGCAAGACTGAAGAGAAATTGAGCCGATTAACATGGCTAATACAGCCAGTATAGATTTGTAAGTCATGTAATTATGATTTGTTGGTTAAAAAAGCAAAGAAACACCTGTCTGGTTTTTTAGAGGTTAGGAGAGTTTTATCATAAAATGAGGTTTTAAGTCTAAATCCGACACAACATTAACTTTGACTTAAAGTAAGTGATTGATGCTTCACACAGGAATAATCCTACATCTTGCGATCCTTAATTATTCATTAGCATTTCATGATTTGTGATAATTTCTATATCTTCATCTGGTTGTCAGATAAGAAAGGTTTTCTGTGATCATATTTTAAAAAAGGCATTAAAAAAGCCTGCAAATTTGCGAATAGGTAAATTGATTTCCGGAATGATAAAATCTCTCGGGATCGATTGACTAGATTTTAATTCAAATAGCTCATTTTCATCAATAGATGATAGAGTATGTATCCTGAAAATCTGAAGATTTTTTTTTGACTTAGTTTACCGAATAGGTTCATTTTTTACGAATCGCCGATAACGAGCGACAATTTATCAGTTTATTAAAACATGTAGCTAATCTTTAAGATAGTTAGCTGAATACTATTTATTTGAATTCAACGATATCATGAAAGACCCAAAATTCCCGCAGTTAACCCCCAGACAGGTAAAAACTTTAAGAGATTATGGAACGGTGGAACACTTTACTGAACGTACTACTGTTTTTAAAGTGGGTGATACTTCATATGATTTCAATGTTGTTTTATCCGGAAGCATAGATATTGTTGATCCTGCAAATCAGGACAACTTAATCACAACACATCATAAAAATGGGTTCTCCGGCGACAGCAGTATGTTGTCCAGCAGAGCCGCAAACGTAATAGGTTATGCCAATCCGGATACTTATTTACTGAGAATAAAACAGGATAAGCTAAAAGAGGCGATCTCCAGACACAGTGAAATTAGTGATGTACTGCTGAATGCTTTTCTGCTAAGGCAGGAAGCTGTCCTGGCAGATTATCAGGGAGGTTCGAAAGTCCTGGGTTCAGGTAATTCAAAAGAAACTTATAACATTCTGGACTTCCTTGATAAAAATCATATTTGGTATACTTTTCTGGATACTGACAGCTCACAGGAAGCCAAAGATTTACTGGAACATTTTCATATAACTGAGCTTGACCTGCCCTTGCTCATGAATGATGAGCAGGAGATCTACATAAAACCGAGCATCGAACAGATTGCCAGGTGCACAGGTGTACTTACTGAATTTGAAGACAAAGTATTTGATGTTTGTGTTGTTGGTGCAGGACCGGCAGGACTGGCGGCTAGTGTATATGCTGCATCAGAAGGGTTGAGTGTTGTTACTATTGATAATAAAGCTCCCGGAGGTCAGGCTGGCAAAAGTTCAAAAATAGAGAACTACCTGGGCTTTCCCACTGGCATTTCAGGAAGTGATCTGGCTAATAGAGCTTACATACAGGCTCAAAAGTTTGGTTGCACTATTTCTATTCCCCATACTGCTGAAAAGCTGGAGCACCGCAACAATGAGTTTTGGCTTTGTGCTACCAATGGTAAGCAGATTAGATCAAGAACGATCATAATTGCCACCGGGGCGAGCTACCGAAGACTACCAGTCGATGGAATTGAGAAATATGAAGGCAGTGGTGTTTATTATTCTGCCACTGGTATGAATATCAATAATTGCCGTGATGCAACTGTTGGAATTGTAGGTGGTGGTAACTCGGCAGGACAGGCTGCATTGTTTCTGGCTAAGTACGCCAAAGAAGTAAAAATTATGATCAGGGGTGGGGATTTAGGAGCGAAAATGAGTGATTACCTGGTTCAAAGGATTGAAGCAGCAGAAAACATTCAGGTGAAATACTATTGCGAAGTTTCCAAATTATCGGGTGAGCATCATTTAGAAGCCATTCATGTAACCGTTAAAGATGGATCAAGTGAGACAATTGAAATGAATAATCTATTCACATTTGTCGGTGCAGCACCTTGTACTGAGTGGATGGAAGACGTTGTAGTAACGGATAACAGAGGTTTTATCTGTACAGGTGAAGCACTGAGAGATCACGATCTATCCGAACACGCAATTTACCAAAAGCGGCGACCGCTTCAACTCGAAACCAGTATTCCCGGTCTCTTTGCTGTCGGCGATGTACGGAATGGTTCTACTAAAAGAGTCGCTTCTGCCGTCGGAGAAGGATCAATTTGTATTAGCCAGATTCACCAGGTTCTGGAAGAACTTCATAAATTACAATAAAACTGATAAGTCGATGAAACATCAAAAAGTTGCATTAATCACAGGAGCTAACAAAGGAATAGGATTTCAAACTGCAAAAGACCTTGGTGCTAAAGGCTATAAGATATTGCTGGGTTCCCGAAACACTGAGCGGGGAAAGGAAGCATGCAGTGTCTTAGCTGGCGAAGGAGTAGATGTAGAGTTCATTCAGCTAGATGTTAGTAATCCGGAGAGTATTCAATCGGCATTTCAACAAGTTTCAAAGAATTATCAACACATCGATGTACTGGTCAATAATGCAGGCATTTTAAATGATAGCAGCAACACTATTCTCGATATTCCCTTTAACACTGCTATAGAAACACTTCAGACCAATTCGCTAGGTGCACTTTGGACTACACAGGTATTTCAACCATTACTTACAAAAGGAAGTAGAATAGTAATGGTCTCCAGCGGACTGGGCGAGTTTTGTAGTGGTGTATCAGACTACGCTCCTATTTACAGCATCTCAAAAACTACTTTGAACGCGATCACGAAACATTTAGACAAAGCCCTAACTAAGACAGGCATCATCATCAATGCCATTTGTCCGGGATGGGTGAAATCGGATATGGGCGGGCAGGAAGCCAGCAGAACTTTAGAGCAGGGAGCTGACACCATTGTTTGGCTCGCAAGCGAAGCTCCCGATACTATTCACGGTCAATTTTTGAGGGATCGAAAGCCCATCTCATGGTAAGAAAGGTCAAAATCCGATGAGATTTAGTTTCGAATATATGCATCCGTTGCTATTTGTTTAACTTTTTGAACAGAATGACTCAAAAGGCGAGTATCAACGAAATCAATGCCTAAAGGGTGTTAAGAAGACTTTTCATCATTTATCAGCACTGATTTCCTTCTGTCAATTACCATACAATGCCGACAATCCATTGAGATCTCAAGCAAAACCATTACAAAATTTTAAAATCCCGGAAAATCACAAACAATCTTTCAACTCAGATAGTTTGTAGATTGAACTAAATACAGCATAGCTATGGTACATCCTTTTAGAAATTATATTTCTAACTATACATACGTTTCTATCAATGACTGGGAGATTATCCGCAGTAAAATCAAAAAACAAGAATTTAGAAAGGGCGAATTGATATTGGAAGCCGGAAGTGTTTGTAAGAACCTGTACTTTTTAGAAAGTGGTTTTCTTCGGTACTTTGTTAATAGGAATGGTGAAGAAATAACGAAGTATTTCACGGAAGCGCCTTATGCTTTCACCTCACAGGAAAGCTTCACGAAACATTTGCCAGCCACAGAGAATATCGAAACAATCGAAAAAAGTGTTATCTGGGCCATTTCCTACAAAGATGCTCATGAGCTGATGGAATTACAGAGCTGGAATATCTTCATCAGAAAACTAATCCAGGAGGTTCAAAAATATACCGATCAGATTCTTGTTCAAATCCAATCTGAAACGGCTGAAGCCCGCTACCAGCGGATGTTGGAAAATTGCGATCCAATAGTGGCCAGGGTACCATTGAAATATCTAGCCTCATACCTGGGCATAGCTCCGCAATCTCTTAGCAGGATCAGAAAGAAAATGTTCAGTCTGCATTGAAGTTAACATAGGTGAAGTATTCTCAAAAATCAATTTGTCATTATTGCACAAAAAGCAATAATTATGAGAACAATATTGATTTCTACGCTGATGATACTAAGCGTTTCCCTACTTGCACAAAAGAAAAACAAAAGCAATAAAAACTTCGAACACACGGTTGAAACAAATGCTTCGTCAGAAGCTATCTGGCAGATATGGACAGATGTAAATAATTGGAAGAGCTGGGATATAGGCCTTTCGGATGCTCGAATGGATGCTGAATTCAAAGAAGGCAATAAGGGTTTAATTATCTCTCTGGAAGGCCGGAAAAGCAAATTCAAGATCATGTCTGTCAAAGAGAATGAAAGTTACATTATCAGAACCCGCCTGCCATTAGGCAGTTTATATTTAGAAAGAGTCCTAAGTCAGCGAAACGGACGACTGACATTTACACACAAGGTATGGTTTAAAGGAGTTTCAGGAGGTCTTTTTGCTAAGCTTTTCGGAGAAAAATTTCGTCAAATGCTTCCTGAAGCAATGGAAAACATCAATAATCTGGCATCAAAATGATATTCATAAAAGTAGTATATGTCGCTAATATCATAGTAGCCGGCTGGATAAGCATTAGCAGTTTGTTTTTCCCAAAGACAGCGCATATCTCGGTTTTTAGTGGCGCTTTCGAATATTCTGAGGCCTTCCGCCTTGTCGGAGCATTGTGGGGTTCAATATTTATTCTGTCTTTGTTAGGAATGATTTACCCTAAAACCATGTCTCCGGTACTCCTTTTACAGTTGATCTATACAAGCAGTTGGCTACTGTTTGTGGCTTTGCCTGCGCTTTCAAATCAAAGTTCGATACCAAAAGGAATGGCAGTTTTCTTTTTAATATGGGTGCTGATTTTACCCTTTGCGATACCCTGGAAATACCTCTTTACCAGCTCTTAAAATCAGTGCAAATCAAATAACCATTTATGATGATTAAATACTATAATACAGCAGACACATGTAAAATGTGTGGCTAAAAATGAATCAATCAAAACGTCCAAAAGCTACTTTAGACACCTCTTTGAAAAGATCAGATGTTTTTATTGGATACTGAAATAAACCTTTTGGTCATTCAACAGTCTAATAATTAATAGCATTGCAATTATGAACAGACTTATTCGAAAGGGCCTCCTATTATCTTCTTTGGTATTTATCTGCGTTTGTGAATTAACCGGGCAATCGCTGTATTTTCCTCCTTTAACTGGAGATAACTGGGAAACAGTTGAACCGGAATCACTCGGTTGGTGCGAATCATCTTTGGAGGAAATGTATGATTACCTCGAAAGTAATGGTACAAAATCATTTCTTATCTTAAAAGATGGCAAAATAGTAATCGAAAAATATTTTGGAGATCACAATAGAGGAAAGCAATGGACTTGGTTTTCAGCAGGTAAAAGTCTAAGGGCATTTTTAGTGGGAATCGCACAGCAAGATGGTATGCTTAATATCAATGATAAAACCTCCGATTATCTCGGTCTGGGCTGGACAGGCACGAATCAATCTTCGGAAGATTTGATTACTGTCAGGAGCCAGTTGACGATGACTTCAGGTCTAGACGAACGTTTTTTTGATTGCATCACACCTTCGTGTCTGCTTAAAAGAGCAGATGCCGGTGAAAGATGGATCTACCACAATGGCCCATATAATCTGTTAAAAGAAGTGTTAGAGTCTGCTACTGCCATGAATATCAATTCCTACACAGATCTAAAGGTAAAAAGTGCGATCGGCATGCAAACTGGTACATGGCTGGAAAATGGACTTAATACCTTTTTTGTGAGTACCGCGAGAGACATGGCCAGATTTGGCTTATTGATTCAAAATGAAGGTATTTGGGATAATCAGGTAATTCTTAATGATGCTGTGTATTATAAGGAAATGATTAATTCATCACAGGAACTAAATCCAGCATATGGATACTTGTGGTGGTTAAATGGTAAGAGCTCCTATATTGCCCCTTCATCGCCGATCAGCTTAGATGGTCCCATCGCTCCCAATGCCCCTGAAGACCTGATTACGGCAGCTGGTGCCCAGGGACAATTTATCAGTTTATCAAAAAGCGAAGGTTTGATGATGATCAGGCAAGGCCTTTCAAGTGAAAGAGATTTAGCAGCATTGCCTTTGATTGATGAAATATGGTCAAGAATCAATTCATTTGATGATGGTGACTGTCAAACAGTTACCTCTACTATTACAGCAGAAAGCGAAAAGATTTTATGTTATCCGAATCCGGCCAATAATTATATCCAATTATCTGGCATTAATAAAAATGACCAATTTTCCATTTCAATAATTGATATCAGCGGAAAAGTGATTCTCAAAACAGACACTAGCCTGCATATCAATACATCCGACATTCCGGCTGGAAATTATATTATGAAGGCTATTACCAATGGGAATTTAACAACTCACAGATTGGTTATTCAATAATATTTACCAATGACAATAGAAGCATAAAAAAAGGGAGACTACTTTCCGTAATCTCCCTTCAAAATTATTTGGCATATGCGGTTTTACTGCTGACGTTTTTTCTTAGCGTCAACAATCTTCTTTACGCCATAGGCGCCTCCGGCAGCAAGTAGAAGGCTCAATCCTCCATCAATAGGAGTTGCAGGAGGTGCTCCTTGTGCTAAAACTGGTGCTGAAACACTTAATAATACCAGTAAAGAGTAACCTGTTTTGATCATTATATTTTTCATATCGGGTAGTCCGTTTTATTTCAAGATAAATTTCAATGTGAAAGTAGCATCGCCACTTTTTGCTTTGATGATATTAACACCAGTGCTAAAAAGGTCCTTATTAACCTTCACAGATTGCTCATTGTTAACACCGCTGATCAATTCCTGACCACTTAAAGTATATACTGTAAACTGATCGATTAGTGAACCGTTTTCCAAAGAGATATGCACATTCTGGAAATCGCTGTATACCAACAGTTTATTTCCTATTTCCTCATTTACAGATGAAATTACAGAAGTTCTGAATGAAACACTGAATCTATTGTCATTAGCAGTTTCAGGCTGAGTAGTAAAAGTATAGCTTCCAAGATCTGAAAGATTTACTTCAATATCCAGCAGTTTATCTGTCAAGATCACCTGATATCCTTCAGCAATTACTATTTCATCTGCATTGATTGTATAAATACCAGCTTCTGCAGCAGTATAGCCGAGGTTAACAGTATAATCTGCACCTGATAAAGATGGAAGTCCCTGGATAGCGAAAGGCGATTCATCTATCAATGAATAAATCTGTAGATCGGCATTTCCAGCATACTTATATGCATCATATTTTCTATCTCTTCCTTCAGTAGCATCGGCTTTGAAACCTATCAAAGTGGTGCTCATAAAATCATCGTTAGCAATAGACAAATTTAATTTGTCAGCAGTTTCTCTAGTTTCTTGTCTGAAGAATCCTCCACTGTCGTTATTACCGGATACTCTTATGTCATTTGTAAAAACAACATCAACATTTGCTACTGTTCTTATAAAGAATCCTTGTCCCGATCTGATATTTCCATCCCAGTCTGATGCTCTTGAGCTGCCTGCAGAAGCGGTTCCAAGATCATTCACAGTAATGTAATCTGCATTTGTTCTTCTACCTGCCTCTGATCCACCGTCATCCCAGATGTAGATTGAACCATCGATGGCTCTATTGATAGCGAGGAAATTAAGGAAATCAATCGATGATGGATATGGATTAGCAACGAGGTTAAAACCGTCATTATCTGCACTCATGCTATTTCCACTGAAAGTAGCTGGTACAAGGAAACCTCCGTTATTAGGAATAGTACCTACACCACCTAAAGTTAAGTCACCTGTATTTGCAGAGAAATAACCAACTCCGCCAGCCATCACTTCAGGAGATGTCACCTCTTCAAACCTGCTTAGACCATTGTCAGTATCGAAAGAAACACTTTCGTTGTATTTATAAATCAAACTTCCGAGAGTACTGGTTGACTGATCCTGCACAATAGAACCTACAGTAGAATATCTGCCAGCTGTAGTGCTAAAAGACGTAGAGCGTTCGATGGTTACATCTCCGTCAGCTTCAAACAATTCACCATTTGTAATGAGAGAAGCACCGTCCTGAATTACCAAACCTCCGTCTGCCTCGATCCTAACGTTTCCATAAACAGTCAACGTATTGCCAGAGGCAACCGTAAGAATTGCATTGTCTATGTCACCGATAGTCAAATCATTGACTGTAACATTTCCTGTTGTCGTAGTTGAAGCTGCTAAACTCAGATTTGTAGAAGCAGACGCTGAAGCAACAGCGGTAACGCCAGTTGCAGAGGAAATTCCAGAGATTTTGATATCATCGATTTGAACAGTTCCGTTCACCTCGGCCATCGCAGTTTCATCTTCTTCGTAAACAAATGCAAAATATACTTGTCCCGAAATTCCTGAAACATCGATTAAACCGGAGTAAGTGTCATTAAAACTTCCGGCACTGAAAACAGGAGAAAGAGGAGTCCACATGGCATCTGAAACATTCCCTGAGAAATCTGTAGAATATCTCACTGAAATTGGAGTTCCATTTGCATCAAAACCAAGAGATGAAACGAAACTAAAAGTTTCTCCTGTGTATGCATCGAAATTAAATGGCCCGATCACCATCCAATCTTCTTCCGTATCGCCATCTGAATCACTTGACATTTCTGCAAAATTATCTCCACTAAAACTGTCATAATACCAGGAATCAGTAGCATCTATATCGTGCACGCTGAGTTTCGAAATATTGTACAGATTTTGTAGACCTTCGAAATCTGCAAGGAAGATTTCATCAGGAGTCGTTATACCAGCTAATGAAGGTGCACTGGTTACATTGTAATCAATTGCATCTGCTGAATTTGTGTATGAGTAAATAGCAAAGTTGAAAGTATCGCCACCATCGAATCCTTCAAAAGTAACTTCCGTAGTTCCAAAAGGGATGAGTGCAGTAAGGCTGCCATCGGTTGGATCAAGATCTTCTGCAGGGCTTACACCGTCCATTGGATCAGTAATAGCACCTGTTGATCCCAGCACAAGATATCCAGCTGGCGCTTGTGCACCTGCAACTGCATCTGTCCAGGATAATCCGACTACATCAAACTCCAGTCTACTGGCAGCAAATGAAGTAGGTTGATTAGTTGGCTCAGGATCGGCTAAAAGAGTGATCCCATTTCCAAGAAGTTCAACATCTGACAGCGTTACTTCTTCCGCAGAACTACCAATTGAAACATATCTGATTGCAACAACACCAAAAGCTTCACCGGCTAAATCTGTTGTCAAATTTACAAATACGTCATCTCCATCATCATTGTCAATGGTTGTAATGGTCGTCCAGGTAGCTGTACTTACATCACCAGCATAATCTGTAGATACTCTTAATTCAGGAAGGTTACTATTATCATCAAAACCAGGAGATGTACTATATTCGAAACCTACTGATGTTGCTCCGCTAAAGTTATATCCAGCTGACACTAACCACGTTTCAGTATCAGTTGCAGTACACCCAGAGCAAAAACCATTTACCTCATAAGTACCAGTTGTACATGACCAAGAATCGGATTGATCATTTAGAGTAACATCCTGAATCGTAAACAAATCACAAAAATTTGGATCAACAGTATTGGAAAGAGCAGCTCTTTCATCATCAGTTAAAGTAAGGGTAAAATTATCTTCTACGCCAATTTCAACACTTGTTCCACCGGAGGCATTCTCCAATGAAAACTCAAATATCTCGTTACTTTGACAATTACTGATGATGCATTGTTAGAAGGTAACGA
>JBCBHL010000015.1:0-13183 GCA_038525605.1 Bacteroidota bacterium | reverse complement strand
TATCTCGTTACCTTCTAACAATGCATCATCAGTAATTGTCAAAGTAACAGTTTGGTCTGCACTTGCGTTGGCAGGAAAATTAACAGTCTGTGTGGTATAATTATTTAAATCCGCAGCTGTACCTGTAGTAAGCGCAACATCCACTGTTGTAGCAGTTGAAGCACTTGGGTTTGCAATTGAAACTGAAATTGTTGTAGTACCATCACCTTCAGCTGCTGAACCAGTTTCAGAAGTAAATGTTACTATTGTATTAGTAGGGGCAACATCTGAGTAAGTTCCTATTGGGAAAGGATTAGCTGCAGTAGCATTGTCCGACTCTCCACTCAAAGCACCTACCCCACTGTAAATCCAATCACCACTAGTAAAAGTAGAGCCTCCCGCTGTGGTACCGTCTTTTCTGTAGGCCCAGCCGTCGAGGTAATCCCATACCTCTCCGGAACCATCTACGCCAAGCTCACCGAATACATCTATTACAGTTTCCGTCCCACTAAAAGCACCAGTAGCGTCAAAGAATAACTCTATTACGTCATCACCATTCACATTCACAGCACTGCTGGTGAAGTCTGCTGTTATCCCAAAAAAGGTATTGAACTCAGTAGCATTTGCAGTTACATACAGATAATCACCAGCTGTGGCAGAACCGGAAAGTTCAAAGTCAGAACCATTCCCAGCATTTCCATTAGTAGCTGATCCAATTCCATATAAGCTTAAGTCTGCTATATCATCGGTAGCATAAAGTTCAACGGCTTTAGGTCTACCGTTTGGTAACGGCCCGTCGATAATACCAGTAATAATTAAGTCTTGCCCATAGGAAGCATATCCTATGAACAAAGCCATAATCAAAAATGTAAATCTTTTTATCATACGATTAGGTTTTATAAAATTCTAAGCAACTGTCAAATTAATATAATTTCTACAGGTAATGAAATAATTGCACGATTATGAAATTGTTATCATGTGGGAATCTTTCTTTGGAGAGTTGTTACAGGATAGAGAAATTAAATGGAATTGGGAGTTAAACATACTTTAACAGGAATGTTCCATCAAAGTTCTAAAACATAGATGCTGATGGCATTAGCAGTCTATTCATGATTGATGAGGTTCGGCCAGTTCACCTGAGCTTTATCTTAAAACTGAAAACCTGTTCGTTTTTCAGGACACATGATGCCTTTAAGCTGCATATAAACTCAAAGCACCTGTCGGCAAGTAGCCAACAGGTGCCTTTTGCTTTTTTGTTATGAAAGCTAAGATGTTATTTTGCTATGGTTGTAAGAACCATACCTTAATACCTATATACTTAACTAAAATGGTAATATTGGATGTCTCACTGAGTCCAAAATCAAATTAATGTCATTTCGCTTCAGGTACTCTTCAAAAGAAAGAGAATCCATTGGACCAACTCTTTGAGAATACAAAATACTTTCAAACCTACTTGTGGTTTTTTTATTAAAAAAAGAGGTCAAGCTGTCATAAATTCTCTCATCTTTATTAATGACCCAGAATTTGGTCTTCTGATCAATAATATCAACTGTCATTGCAATAATTGTATTATTATCATAATTCAACATATGGACTTTGGGCGGTATAACTTCGTAAGCTCCGCCGCCATATTTGTAAGCAACACTTGGGGCTGTATCTGACCATAGTAAGTATCCATCACCCAAGTTTTTATCTTCGAATAAGAAAATGACACAAACAAAAAGAACAAATAATGCCAATACTGTATATATGAAATATCTAAATTTCAGAATCATATAGAATAAAAGATTAAATTATTTCACTATCTATAATACTTAAAAGCACTGACATCAACAGAATTAATTCTAACCCTACCTGTTCCATATACCGCTGTTGGGAATCCATTCCTATCATTTAAACCGGCTCTAAACCTTTCAGCGGTAATAAAAGCACGCCTTAATAAACTCCCCCCACCACTCCAGTCAAAAGCGGTTGTATTATCATTATGAATTTTCACAGTACCATTTGAATCCAATAAAGTCATATGTACTCTACCCAAATGATAAGTTGTTCTAATCGAAGAAGATGTTGGGTTAGTAAAGCTGGCTCCACCGAGTGCAAATAGATTTATAAGCTTCATCTGACCTACAGCGTCAAAATCTGATATGCTTAATCTACCAAAATCCAATTGACCTGCGTCTACATATAACCAGTCATCGGCAGTCGCATTTTCAAACCCATTATCAGGGTTATTATCTGCATCAAGGTCTAAATGTGCTCTTGCCCATGCTATTCCTTCACTAACAGTGACAATTCCGTCCCAATCAGGACGAGCGGAAAGAGTGCTAGCATGCTGAGATATAGCAGATGCAACGTCATAATTACTACTAAAATCAAACCTAGAAAAATAACTTCCACCATTCTTCAAAATACTGGCTTGACTCATACCATTTGTAAATGCTCCATCGTAGACAATTGCCTCACCTTGAAGTCCAAATTCATCAACTCCCCTAAAAACTCCATTTGAACCGTAGATTGGATTCTCTCCTCCAGTTGGATCAATATTAAAAATAGGGTTGTTACCATTTCCATTGTAAGGACTCCAATATTGTCTCATCGGATCCACTCTCAACCATCTACCCACAATCGGGTCATATTCTCTTAATTCAAAATGATTCCAGCCTGTTTCTTCATCCTTTTCAGCAAAGTCTCCCTGGTAACCATATCTACTCTTGCTGCCAAACTCTCTCATGACTGAGCCAAATGGATAGTAGTCCGCTGCGTACGTGACATGATCATCATTCCTGCTTAGCAATGCCCTGATATTGCCTAAATGATCTTTCAGCTCAAAGCTTACATCTGGTGTCCCACTTTCATCATGCAACCACAATCCCAGTTTACCACTACCATATACAGGAGTTTCTTCCTGTTTGTAAACACTTTCGTTTATTTCTCTAATATAGGTAGATAACAACTGACCCGAAGCATCTCTGACATAGATTGTTTCCTTGCCTCCACCAGCAATGTCCCTTTTCCTGATCCTAAAGCCTCTGTCATCATATTCATAAATCAGTTTAAGTACATTATTCTCATCATAGATCTCTTCCACTTTTCCTGATACATCATATTTAGGCTTCATGACTGTACCATCTGTTAAAGACTGTTGGGTCATCTGACCTATTTGGTCATATACATACTGCGTGGCATAACCTGATACACTGGTCAGTTGATTCGTATACTGATTCGTATAGCCGTAGGTAAATGCATCTTTAATGCTTCCTGAACCGTCATACCTCCTGAGAGTTTTTATGTTACCATTTGGATCATAACTCAGGTTATTAACTCTGTATTTATCCGTCCCGTCTGTTGCTTCTTTTAATTGATATTGGTTATCGTAGATGTAGTTAAAACTTCCTGTTGTAGTATGTCCACGACTCGTGCTTCTAATCGTCTGCCAATCTAATCCTGCAATGTTTCCGGTAAATTGCTCATTTACTATTCCTGCACTATTTAAGTCTGTGTCTCTGCTGGCATAATCTCCATTGAAATAATTGAACGTCTGAGCAAATCGATCGTCCAACTGACCCTTAAAATACATATTATCAGGATCATTAATCGATTTCAACCAGCCCTGAATCGTATAGTAGTAGTCAATGTTTTGAAGACCATTTGCCAACTTTACCGATTTCAGAGGACCGTGTAAGTAGTATTCATAACTGGCCTGCAGCTTGTCACTATTATCCTGTCCTGCATCAATGACTTCCTCTGACGCATATACTTTCGACAACCTGTTGTCAGCATCATATTCATATTGATGATAAAACGAGTCATCTTGCCTATCCTGGTATTTTACCGAAGTAACATTTCCTATGAAATCATAGTAATAACTGATCACCTTCGGTTCATCAAATAGCTGTTTATACCAGGTAGCCATCCACTTTACCCTGCCAAGTTCGTCGTAGCTATACCAGGTCTTGGTATGTTCGTTTTCAGCATAGGATACAGCTCCATAGGTATACTCCTGCAGAGAGGG
The DNA here is from genome assembly GCA_038525605.1 of Bacteroidota bacterium. Lineage (GTDB taxonomy): Bacteria > Bacteroidota > Bacteroidia > Cytophagales > Cyclobacteriaceae > JANSWY01. The sequence continues at coordinate 9,192 of JBCBHL010000015.1, read as the reverse complement.
TAAAGCAAAATCCGGTGCGCTCGCATCAGGGTCTATGGAACCTGAAAACTCATTACCTGCCGTAACGCTAAATCCTTCCCTCAACGTAATGCTGTTTGAAGCTACTACTACATTATTGGCCGCTGAATAACTCCTTAGCTCAATATCTGATTCTATGCCTACAGGGTTAAATGACTCGGTAACTGCATCATCAGGCAAATCATAATAGGTACGCACCCAGTCATCTCTATCCTCAGGACTAAAAACCAAGCCGCCACCCTCATCTGTATTCTCTAATATCGAATTCAGACCCGCTCCATAAGTCAAGGCTCCTACATACTCACCTGACTCAACAGGTCTGCCTGATTGATCATAGTTGGTGTAGGAAAACCTATCATTCGCGCGTTGAAGGGCATTCTCAGAAAACCTGATACTTCCATCTGCCCTGTACATGTAATTGGTGATTCCGGCATCCGGCTCCTTCATAGATAATAGCCTCCCTTCAAAATCGTAGGCATAATAAGTAGCATAGGGAATTGTAAAATCATCAGGATTACTCCTATCCCATTGAACCTGAGCCTCACTTAATGTACCAGCATTTGCTAAAAGCCATCCGACTCCTTTTGGGGATACTGACAGTATTGCCCGTCCTTTATTATCATAAAAATTAAACGACAGATTGTAGTAGTTATAGGAATATTTCACTTTGAAACAATCTTCACATCTGTAAAAACCCTTAGTCAACGTCACGTCCTTAGGAGTAAAATCATTCGTCTGGGAGACAACTGAATTATCCGATAAGTCGATCACTTTGCCCGAATTATGATTAAAAACCATCGAGACAGGGATGTGGATGTCTATAAATGAATAGTTATTGACCCAGATCTCATCGTATGCTATCGGATATGCTTGTCTCTCTGTGTCTGTTAAGTGAGCATAACCTTCGGCCAACACCTTTCCTGATGCATCCCGGTAAAAAACCATTTCTACACCATTCGCATCCCGTGATACTGTTTTTACTAATTCACTATTCAAGGTGGTCGTCTGGCTACCTAATAACAAATTCCGAACCTGGAGGTAAACGCCATCTAAATCATTTAACACTGAAAACGTCTTGCTATATGTCTTCTTATTGTCATCTGTATGAAAAACATCTCCCGGACCTGCAGAACGCTCCATCTCACCTGTCCCATCATCATAATATTCCATTCTGCTATAAGGATATTTACTCACAGCGGTATTGGGTTCCATTGTGTTATTAACACTGTAATACCATCCAAGGGTGCCTGATTCATCATCATCTACTGCATCAGGAACCGCTTTATCAAAATGACTGAAATTATACTTCTCTCCATCTTTGGTCACAAATCCCTCTTTGTAGAATATATTACTCAATCCCGTTGGGGCAGGTAACGTTTCTACTGCTGCCCTGTAATATTTATCGTATATAGGCTCTGTCGCTAAAACTTCTTGTTCCGTCAGGTTGCGAACCTGTGATTGTAACAGCTTTCCACTACCATCAAAAAATATTTTGCTTTCACTCAATAGCTGGCGCTCACTATCAACATATGTAAACGTTCTTGTCTCTGTGGTATTCAACTGTGGGATCGAATAACCTATCGAAAAATAACCATCTGAGTAATACGTATTGCCATCATTAACCATCTTCAGACGATATAATTTATCCATTACCGATGAGGGAATCGTATAATTATATCGACGACCGAAGAAACCTGACAAGGTTGTAATTGGGGTAGAAACACCCTGATCATCCTCTAACGAAAAAGAATAATCCCCTGTCGCAGTTATACCATCCCATGTGATTCGTAAAATATCCCCTTGTTCATAACTCTCTCCACCCAAAGGGGAAGTCACATCAAGGGTGTTGCCACAATTATCACAAATCGAAAAAGGTTCTGAGGATAAGTATTCGATACCTGTGGGCGGACGGGTAGAACCTGGAAACACATTATTATCTAACTCTATTATCCGAATCCTGTAGTCACTGCCCAGGTCCTCTGATGAGCCAATAGTCCAATTATAATAATAGAAACCATTGGCTACACTACCTTCCAATTCAGTTGGACCGATAGTAGCTACCACCTGACCGGATTTCTCCAAATCAATCCTAAAATAAGGTGTAGGTGATCCTACCAACGACAGGTGAACCCATCGAATCTGATAGGTACCACCTCTTTCCACTAACTCGCCACCATTTGGGTAATTAATCCCCAACTGGCCATAAGAAGACATACTTAGCAGGTAAGTAAACAATATTATTATGAATCTTTTCATTTTATGACAGATTTAATCCTGAATAGCATACTTTATCTTACTATCGCTAACTTTTTGGAAACCGTACTGAAATGACTCAGTCCAGACTGACGACAAACGCCCCATCTCATCGTATTCATAATGGGTTGATAAGTTATTGGCATTGATTATATCTGACAGCTCGCCCCATTTGTTATATACATATCCAGTTACATTAGCGTCAACCGGTCTTACCATAAAATCATCGAGGTATATCACTTCATTATCAGATCTTACAAACACTTTAAAAGTTTCAGTATTCTCAGGCAGTGTAAACATCACTTTGATCTGAGACCAGTCACCTACTGACTGAACTGATTTTTCAAGATCAACACTTGCAAGACCATTTATTGAGAGTCGAAATATCGTTTGTTGAGGGTTCGTTGTCCAAACTGTTGCTAAATATGTTCTGCCTGGCACGATATTCCTACCAGGAATATAATATGCTGCCCCACTTTCAAACGAAAACCCTTTTTGGTTAGGCGATAACTTCAGCACCCTTTCACCAGTGTGTGGTTTTAGAGAACCTCCGCTTTGTGAATCGAATACAAATGGAACCCCATGTTCTGCTCCTACGCTTCCTCCAAACAATCCTTCAGCAGAAACCTGATCCTCCGCTCCTGAATAGGCGTATTCTCCATATCCAGCATTAGCCGCCGAGGAGTAAACTCTGTAAAAGTCATTGTCAAATTTAGTTGCAGCGAGATTTCCATTTATATCTTCGGCTTCTAGCACATGAGAATGTATATCATATAGTTTTGCTTCCCCATTTTTTCGCCAGCCAGGAAGGTCTATCAGCATATTAGTATTTCCATCAATCGAAGCAAGATCTGTTTCAATATAAGTATAATTGTAACTACCATCGCTATTCATTCCATCTGTTCCAATAAAATCGTAGCTCGCCTTACGTCTGTAAATTCCGTCTGCGTATTGATTTACTAATCCAAGGCCATCAGGAGCCCCTTCGTTGGACAATATATTTGACCCAATATTAGACCAGGTCTGCAATGATGCATTCATCACACTTTCTACACTAGACCTCCAGAACCCATTTGTATCCGGATCATAGTCTTTATCCAATTTATAAGTATAACTCGCTCCTTCCTGAGTCAACATGTTCTTGTAGCTAGGGTTTTTACTCTTAAGCCCCATTTCTTCGTATGCGATCCCACCCAGATATTTCCTCAACTGGTAGGCAGGCACTCTACTACTTACATACTTATTCCCGTACATATCAACTGAATAGGTGGTAGTTAATTCACCAGAATAGAAATCATATGCCAGATTCCTGGTTTCCGAATACTGACCTGTAACGTAATTATAGGATTTAGTTCCCAAGGCTATGTTAGGATAATACTCCTTACTTAACTCAGTCGCATACAAACCAATGTACTTAGTCTCATCATCGCTGTTAGGCTCGACGATATAATGTGCATTTACAGCAGATTCATTTAAATAGCCCTGGTGATAAAACTCCTCTAATTTGTCGAAATAGATACTTTCCTGATCATCCTCTATGTAATCGAAAAGATAACTATTAACTGTTCTGGTTAGTAGTTCAGTATCTACTTCAGCATTCGAATTGTCATGTTTAACAGCAAAGTTGTTTACTGATTTTACTACACCTATTGCAGATGTCATATTACGAATTGTATTCTTTTTTGCGTAAATGCCTTTTTTAACTACCGTTCCAACAAGGATTCCATCTCCTGGTTCACCATTGACCCATAGTTCCTCTCTGTCATATTCTTCATCCCTGTTAATCAGGTCATCAGAATTGGTCTGAAGCATTTTTTCATCAAAAACTCTAAATTCATATACGGTCTTATTCGGCAGAAACTCCTCCTTACCAGTAGCCGAATTAGTGACAGAGTTTTTTAAAGTAACATAATTGTAAAGTATTCCAGGAGAAGGAAGGTCTCTCGAATAGTCTATTACTCGATCAAGTTCTTTGAAATATTCTCTCTTCAATGCTCTTTGATAGTCTAATGACAAGTCCTTGTTGACAGCATTCAAGTAATTTGGTTCGTAACTTGTTACACCAGATGAGCTGGTAGGATCTGATGGATCATTGTAATAGTAATAGCTGTTGTTACCTATACCGGTTAAAGGATCAGAATACTTTATTGAAGCTACTCTGAGATCACCACCATAAGATTTAAACTTTCTTTTAGTACTTGATAGGTTTCCTGCTTCAAAATTTTTCTTAGTAGTAGTAATTTTACAAATACCTTCGTTTCTTACGTCCACCGTATTGAACTGATTTCTAATGGCATCACATGAAACTACAATTGTTCCTGAGGTTGGGATTGACTGAACAATTGCCTCTTCCGTTATTCCAATATAATCAGAACGATCTTGGGTCAAACAGAGTGCACTATAATTGATATCACGCTCATATGCAAAAGACAAATCTACAAGGTCACCCACCTGATACAAATCTTTCAGATCAACATCACTCGATTCAATAGTCAAGCTAAAATCCTGATTGGTATTCAATGACCAATCACTTATAATAAAATTTGTTTTGTTCTCAAGAACTTTTGTTTCATAGTCATCTGGCTCATAGTTAATCTCGATTTCAGAACCAAGTTCAGTTACTATTTTCCTTAGTGACCAGGAATCAGTGTTTTTTGCACTTAGCTTGGTGGTTGCCCGATCCACATTATAGTTCTTTGTATCACTATAATTGTCTTTGAACATTCCCCATATATCCGTTGAGTTTGGTGAATAATTTGGGTTTTTTGTAATAGTCCATTCAATATCATACTCCCCAACTCGCGGAGATTTTTGTAAAATCTGCTGAACAAAGATGTCATAAGTAGGAAACGCAATAGGGTCTATGTCATTTACAAAACCCAAGTAAGCCTTTGCAAAAAAATCCGTACCGTTTATTGTATACTTAATAATATCTCCAGGGTTTATTCCAGGATTAAAAGGTATTTCAAAACTATTTTCAATAACCAATCTATCTTGAGAACCATCTATGACTCGCATCTTGCCTGTACCTGACAGTGGATTGTCTAATTCATACTCAAAAGTCGTTGGAGGAATTAGAGAAAGACCACCTTTCATTTTAGTTTTCACGCTGTTTAGGGTTAATTTCCCATCTTTCTCATAATCTCTTCCATCAGTTGACGGGTTTGACAGCTGATAGAAATCATTTGAAAAACTATTGTAAGTCCCTTTCATTAGTCGGTAATCATGCGATAATTCGATCTCTTTTACAGCTTTTTGCTTATCTGCTAATGATACGTCTGCACTTGTAAATACATTATCTTCATTAGGTAGTAATGTGCCTGCTGGTAGGATCTTAGTGCCTGAATCCTTTTCAAATATTGGATTGCCTCCATCTGGATTGAAATCTTTATTTTGAAATAACAGAATAGAGGATAATTTAAGTGAAGGCATTGGCAGGCTATACTGACCAGCTCCTGATAGTTGTTTGGGAATAAAACCTCCTTCATCGAATTGTTTTACTCTATCCTTGTCATCATCGGTTTCCACACCTGCCTCAATGAATTCAGTCGTCCCTTTAGCATCCTTTCTCAAGTCCTTCACAAAAATTGCTGTGTGACTGGCTGTCCTGATAGCATCGAGATAATAAATCTCTTTCTTGCCCTTTGAAAAAACTTCGAACTGATTATCAATATCCATATTAGAACCAGTGCCAGGGTTTCTCCAACCATATTTATCAGTCCACTGACCATAATCAAATTCTACCCAATAACCAAAGTCGTCACCATCGAAGTGATGATCTCCTCTTTTCATATAATCCGGTCCAGTAACAGCTGTTAGCAACCAGGTGTAGGCATAAGGCTCCTTCTTAGTAGATTGATTAAAGTTATCTCCTTCCTGTTCAATGTTTTTTGATAAGGTATATTCGTCATAAGAGTAAACTGGCAATGCATAATGATAAGTTACCCCACTTTCATTTGTCACCATATATCCACCTATCTTATTGTCTAATTTCCTTGTCAGTTCAAAAGAATCGTTCGCCTTTATAAAACCATAACGCTCAGCGACTCCTTGTATAATCTCTGTGTTAGAAAACCATTCAATGTTACTGGAACCATAGAGTTTTCCTTCGGAGATCCCATCTCCAACCAAACCAGTATTAAAATCCAATGATAAATCAGCATCTATTGGTCTGTCTACGCTACTTTGATTGTAGGACAAACCAAAACCTGGGTTTAATAACTTGTTAGAGAAATCACCAGAGAATCTAAACTGTGGTCGGTAGCTGTTTTCATCGAATTTGTATTGTTTCTTTCCATCAGGATAATAAAGCCTATCAAAAAAAGCTGGGTGCGAAAACCTTTTTTGCTCCGGAAACTGTCTTGGTAAGAAATTTTTATATTGGTAGGGTCTCATAACTCCTCCTGTTCCCTGCCCGGTGACCGTGTAATGATCGTAATCTGCAAATGAACCTCGCATACTTCTAAGAGGGGAATGCAAGTCGTTTTTATGGTCTAATGATGTTGACAAATCCAATTCATCATAAACGTCAAATTCATGGTCGTTGTAGTAACTTGTAGGTTTAAATGCATCAGGAAAAAACAAACTACCCTGAGTTGATTGACTGACTGTGTTATCCTGCCAATATCTCTGAAAACTTGCACCAAGACGAAGGTTTACGAGAGGTAATACTGGAATGTCTCCACCAATATTAAACCCTTTGGTAGAAATTTCACCAGCTTTGGGATTCGCTATGGTTTTCAGGATACCTGAGGTTGATATACTAGGAGCTTTGTCAGACTTACCTGTTTTCAACGAGATACCTGTGCTTTGTCCACCACTAATTCCATTTTTATCAACATTAATACCAACAGATGTTCTAACCGGCCCAATCCCTGATTGAGCGCTTCCACTTAAACTAAATCCTCCATATGGATTTTGGGATAAAGACGCGCCCAACCCGACACCATTCACTGATGTTCCTACACTTAGCGAGTGCCCTACACCAAAGCCTTTATAAGTATCGTAAGCAATGGTACGCGAAAGACCTATTGTTGCAGGAGAACTGGGAAAACCTACGGAGACACCATATGTGAATGATGCGGTCTTACCTCCCTCCCAAAAAAGTCTCGATACTTCTTCCGCTTCATCGTAATCATCTGCAAAACCATTGACTATTCTATTAACAGCACCCGCGTTTAATGTCCATCCTAATCCAACCCAGGATGCCTCTAACCCAGGTGAGATACCGGCATGGTAGCTCAAGCTCAAAGGATAACCTCCCGCAGGGCCTGGCACTTCCAAGAGAGGGATATTATACGTTAAATCACCCGTCGATAAGTTGACCATTTCAGAGGTATCTACCGGTTCAAAACTCGAATACTCCGGCGCTGTGGGGCCCGCAGTTAGTGCCATAGCGGCTGTAGGTCCCACAATGTAATAAACGGTATTCACCAGAAGGAATGCCGCAACTACTTTGATGTATTTTCTCAGTTGTTTCATTTTAGTTGAAGAATTTTAATTTTGGTACGTTGTTGATATCGGATGTTTTAAACCGGAAACGCTGATCACCACTTCCGATCCCGGATTCATTTAAGTTGAAGGAAATCCAATCTTTATTTTCTATTTGCTCCCGATTGAAAACAAACATCATGGAGGTGCTTTTCGCCATGCCGAAAGTTCGGTTATAGGCATAGTCTGCTACCGGGATCGTGTCACTCGCCGAAGTGGTCATATTGACATAATCGCTCATTCTAAAAGCAAAGGTTTGTAGCTTCTCGCTGAATCCTGATCCACCGGAAGTAGGTGTATATAAAACATCCTTTCCGTCGCTTTCAAGATCAAGCATGAAGTAGATGTATTTGTCGTAGTGTGCTCTAAGGCGCTCTATTTCAGAACTTTCTGTATTCTCGCCCAAATGTTGTGCAATGAGCAAATCCGTTGGTTTATAGGTTACTTTGACACCTATTCCGCCTACCTTTTTTTCCTGAAGCAGGCCATTTGACTCATCTAGGATAAAACTGTTCAGTTCTCGTTTGTTGAGGTATTCCGGTTTGCAAGAGTAAGTAACCAGACATACCAGCAGCAGTAGACAGGGCATAATTTTCCCTGAAATCTTCTCTATCATATCAATGACGGTTAGAATTTTATATAACAATATGGTTCTGTAATCCGACAGCTTTTACAGCAGCAGATCAGTAAAAAAGGTGAGTGAATATATCCACTCAGCCTTCCTAATAAAATCTTGTATTAGATTGAGTTACTCGCCTGAGTAGTTTTTATTCAATGCATCAATCACCTCGTCGGTAATATCCAGCCCTTCCTGGGCATAAATGATATTTCCGGACGAATTGGCACCCATGATGATTTTGTAGTTTTTATGCTCTCCGTATTCTTTCAGGAAAGTATTAACACTTGTCAATACTTTTTCAGTAGCTGCTGCATCTTCTTGAGCAGACTGCTGCTGAATAGCCTTCTGATAATTTTGAAGTTGGAGCTGCTTAGATTTCATCAATTCCTGAGCAAGCTGTCTTTCCTTTTTGCTCATCGTTTGACTTTCTTTCTCAAAATCCCTGATAGCCCGTGTCACTTCACTTGCCAAAGTGTCAATATTTGCTTTCCACGATTCTGCTTTAGATTGAAAGACTTTCTGGGCATCTTTCATACCCTGATACTCCTGTAGCAATTTGCCATTATCGATATAAACGATCTCTTTTTCGCTCTTCAGAAAATCAATTGAAAATGTTGTGATTTGAAGCAGTAGAATAGCTACTATACCCAGCCAAACCAGCTTTAGGTTTTTACTTTTAACAGACATATTTTTATTTGTTTTAAACAGATTTACTGATGCAATAATAGTATAGGTTTGATGAAATACAAAGGAACTGCAAAATATTTTTTTCATTCTCCAATGAGAACCTACATGGTTCCAGATGATCTGGT
>JBCBHL010000014.1:0-42960 GCA_038525605.1 Bacteroidota bacterium | reverse complement strand
GTGAATACGATGAAAAGATGGTGGATTTCATTGCAGAAAAAGTAATTAGCTCCCTTAAAATTGCCTCAGCCAATGTTGAGCAAGCAACTATCGGTTATCAAAAAGTCAATCAAAGAACACTTATTCGAAACAGACTGGTAAAAGAACGCGGTACCGTCGATCCATGGCTAAGAATGATTTCTATCAACAAAGTAAACGGTGAATCAGCTCTTATTTTCAATTACGCCGCTCACCCTACTTGCCTGTCTTATCACTACGCTGATCTTTCAGCAGATTATCCAGGAAAAGCAATCGATTTGATCGAAAAAGCGGGAACTGCAGATTTTGTGGCCTATATGGCAGGTGCGGTCGGCAGTATGTCGCCGGAAGCTCCCGGACTCAGAGGATATGAAAAAGTGGATTTTGTTGCCAGTCAGTTGGCTGAAGTAATCAATGCAACAGCACCAACGATTGAACAAAATGCTGTGACAAGTATGGCTATCCACGATTTTGAGTTCATCCCTGGAAATCCACAATTCAAAATCACCACGGATCTGAGACTGAAAGAGTGGGTTTTCAATCAGGCATTTGGCCGTCATGAAATGGAAATTACCAGTATGAAAGTAGGCAACCTGCTCATGATTGGTGTTCCATGTGACTTCTCCGGGGAATTAGTAGAACCACTTGAGAAGTATGCTGCCAATAGAGGAATGAATCTGATCATCACCAGTTTCAATGGAGGCTATGCGGGTTATGTAACCAAAGACGAATGGTATGACCTCAATAAGTACGAAACCCGCACAATGAACTGGTATGGACATGAAATTGGAAAGTACATGTCAGAATCTATCACTAAAATCATTAATGGATATGCAGGGAATAACTAGACCAACGCTATTGGTAAACGAAAAAATTGCCCGTAAAAACATTGAAGATATGGCTGCAAAAGCCAGGGCAAATGGCATACCGCTGAGGCCACATTTCAAAACCCACGTTTCTTTGGAAATTGGCGAGTGGTTCAGAGACGCGGGTGTTACCACATGCACAGTTTCATCCATCGAAATGGCTGAATTTTTCAGCAATGGGGGTTGGGATGACATCACTATTGCTTTTCCCTGCAATAGGCTGGAAATCGACTCAATCAACAAGCTGGCAGCAAAAGGGGCGTTAAACCTTGTGGTGGAAGACACGGATACATTGGAGTTTCTCAGTAAAAACCTCACCTCACCTGTCAATTACTACATCAAACTGGATGTGGGAACACACAGGACAGGCCTTCCGGTAACAACTGATTTTTCCAATTTGATCATCCAACACCCAAAACTGCAATTCACCGGCTTTCTGGCTCATGCAGGACATGCCTATCGCAGCAAGTCAGAGCAGGAAATCAGAGAAGTCTACAGCGAAGTATCAAGTCAACTGAAGGTTTTAAAAGAAAAGCATCCCAAGGCAATCATCTCCTACGGTGACACACCTACTTGTAGCATCATCGATCAGTTTGAAAACATCGATGAGCTGAGGGCTGGAAATTTTGTTTTCTACGACTGGATGCAAAAGGAGATCACCTCCTGTTCATTCGAGCAAATTGCTGTCTGCATGGCGGTTCCTGTAGTAGCAAAACACGCCGATAGAAAAGAAATTGTGATCCACGGAGGTGCAGTTCACTTTTCGAAGGATTTTATCAAAAATGAGGAGGGCAATCCGATTTATGGGGCATTGGTTCAATTGACTGAAAATGGCTGGAAGCTCATGAAAAACACACATTTTGTGAAAAAGCTGTCACAAGAACATGGTATTATCAGCGTTACTGATGAGGAAGATTTCAATCAGATCAGCGTCGGACAGCTTCTGGGAATTATCCCAATTCACTCCTGTTTGGCAGCTAATTTGATGGGTAAGTACCAAACTGTGGAAAACAATGTAGTTTTGCACATGAACTGGAACAGGGAATAAACTCATAGCATATGGCATTATCGAGTGTGAAGTTGAGAAATATACTACTGATACTTTTGGCGATACCATTCTTTGGAATCGCTCAGGAAAAAACCGTGACCGTTGAACCCGACAGCCTGGATATCCATATCGGTCAGATGATCATGATCGGAATCGGTGACAGACAGAAGTTTGAGAGCAACGACTCTTTCCTTTACAACCTTGAAAAAGGATATGTCGGCGGTATCATTTTATACGAAAAAAACATCGATAGAAAGTCTCCCAAAGCTTCACTAAGCGGTATGGTTTTAGGCTATCAGCAAAATGCAAGAATTCCGTTGTTTGTCAGCATTGACGAAGAAGGAGGCAGAGTCAACAGGCTCAAACCCAAATATGGGTTTCTCGAAACGAAATCTGCCGCAAAGCTTGCTAAACTTAATAATGCCGATTCCACGAAGAAGTACACCTTAAATGCAGTAAACAACATGTATCAGATCGGTGTCAACCTCAACTATGCCCCTGATGTGGATTTGGCCATCAACCCGGATAATCCTGTGATTGCTAAAGTGGAACGAAGTTTTGGCGCCACCGCCGGAGAAGTAATCCCAATGGCTAAATCAGTAATAGATGCCCATCACCTGATGGGAGTTGGCACAGTGCTTAAGCACTTCCCCGGACATGGCAGCTCCAAAAGCGACACACACTTCGGCGTGGCAGACGTCACCGACTACTGGCAGTTTGAAGAATTGTTCCCCTATAAAGCATTGCTGGATAGCGGCGTAGTAGACGGTATCATGACCGCTCACATTGTCAATGAAAACCTGGATAGCCGAAAACTGCCGGCGACACTTTCAGATAAAATCATCACGGGAATCCTGCGCGATTTCCTCAAATTCGATGGTGTGGTATTTTCCGATGACATGCAGATGCATGCGATCAGCAAGCAATACGGATTTGAAAATGCGGTTAAAATGGCAATTTTAGCGGGTGTCGATGTACTGATGTTTGCCAATAACGTACCTGGCTTTGAAAACGTAACCGTTCGTGACCTTCATGGTTACATCAGAGCGATGGTGGACGAAGGTGAAATCTCTGCGGAGCGAATTAAAGAATCATATGATCGGGTGATGAAGCTCAAAGCGAAAACAGGGCTTCTCAATGACGATTATTCAGACGCACTGGCAAAAAGATTAAAGTAACAGAAACGGTTTATGCCCAAAAGCTACGATCGCATCTGGTAATTGACTTTTACGAAGCGAAATTCGAAAGCGATTAACTCTACATAGATTAGACATTTTCACGTTGAGTTTTGAATTGATAAATTTTCGATGTTGTAACTGGCAAACTTTGTGATTTTAAGAACTTGTGAATTCATAATCACTGTTGTCCGAGATAACTTTTTTCGAAAAATCAATTTATCAGGCTATGCGGAAAAGTGCTATGGATTTTAGGCTTAAATTCTAAGAGCAGGAGGGCAGGGTGGTTCGCCACTGCGACTGCCAAAAATCCCGGATGAGGCGATATTTTTGGCCGCTGGGCGGTCCCATTGATTTTTCTTTGCTTCGTTTCTTTTCATCTAAGTGGTTCCCCACCGGGGAAAAGAAATGAAGATCATCATAGTGAAAAATGGGGCTTACCTTTTTGACCAAGTCCAAAATGAAGCTTTAAATGACATAAAGCTAGTTTTTATGATAGAAAAAAAATTTAATCGGACACTAATGATTCATAATGATGAATTAAATTTCAAAAATTCAACTAGTACTTCAATCGAAAGTATACATAATAAATCTGCTGCGATAACCTTTACTATAATTAACTCTTTTAATTAACCAGTTGTAAACACATATGATTCAGTACAATCCTAAATCTTGGTTTTCATTGTTATTCGATGTTTACAGTCGTTACGTCATCAAATCGTTGCTACCACTGATTTTGTTCGTAGCTACCTTCACAACACTGGCATGCGTGCTGATTTTAGAGGTATTTAAACTAGACTTCCCACCCACCATAGGCCTGCATTCTATTTTAGGAATTGTATTGGGTTTATTTCTTGTACTGAGAACAAATACTGCTTACGACAGGTGGTGGGAAGGTCGCAAACAATGGGGTTTACTGGTCAATGATTCCAGAAGTCTGGCGATGAAACTCAACGCCTTCATCCCCAAAGAAATGGCCGAGCACCGTGACTTTTTCCGAACAATGTTGGGTAACAATGTAGTGGCAATGAGAGAACACCTGAGGGACAGCATACTTGTTGGCGATATGGATTTAAGCGACGAACGCTACAAGAACACCATCGTCAGCAGCAAACACAGACCCAACATCATCGGTAAACTGATGTATGAAAGAGCGGCATTATTGCGAAAAGAAGAAATTATAACAGCAGACCAACTATTCCTGATCGACAAGGAACTAAGAGGTTTCGCCAACATACTCGGTGCCTGTGAAAGAATTAAATCAACACCTATACCGTTTAGCTACAGTATGTTTATCAAAAAATTTCTGCTGGTATATGCCATTACTCTGCCCATCGGGTTTATTACAGCCGTAGGCTACTGGACCATCCCGCTGGTATTGCTGGCTTTTTACTTTTTGATCAGCATCGAATTGATCTCCGAAGAAATTGAAGACCCTTTCGGAACAGACCTAAACGACCTGCCATTGAATGAACTGACTGTTAAAATCAGGAGAAACGTCAATGAGATTATGAAGTAACGATTCCTAACCCTTCTCAACTTATAGATTTTCGTAATTGACCTCAAATCAATCCGGGCGCTTATACGCGCTCTCACTACTCGCCGTCCCAACTCGCAGAACCCTTCGGGCTCCCCACAGCGGGCTCAAACAGGCCGTTCGATCACTAGCGCGGGTCAGTCATTCGAAAAACGGTAGCACTTCAATAAACCAATCATCAGTAAAACGACCTGAAATTCAACCTACTGTAAATCAGACATTTAAAAAATACTTCAAAAACTTCTCACTTTTTTCGGTTTACCTTCCTGCATTTTCTCCTACATATATATGAAGGCCATTTATAAAATCTAAACCATTGCCAGACTGTTCGGGAAACATATTGATATTGTATTAACAGCCATCTGTCCACATTTAATAAGCTGTAAACCAAAGCAATCTGCAGAGTCCCAAATTCATCTGTAGACCATGATACTAGAATTTTTTTCATCCTTTTGTAACCTTCACCATCTTCTGAGGTAACTTATCTGAAAATAGAGAAAAGCATGTCACCGGATCACGTCAAATTGGATAAATCCCATCGTGATCAGGGTTGTCAGATGAAACAAAAATCAGTTTGGAAGTATCCGACGAAGAATTAATGTCATTGATCAAAGCAGGAAAAATTGAGCTGCTCAATTCCTTATTCGACAGATATGGAAACAGACTGTACAGCTATTTTCTGAAGTCAACATTGAATAAGGCGGACGGCGATGACCTGACACAGGAATTATTCATTCGGGTGATGAAATACAGAAAGTCCTATAAGGAAGGTCAATCTGTTGAAATCTGGATTTTCCAAATTGCAAGAAACATGGTCAAAGACCATTTTAAAAAGATGAAAGTGTATCGGGACAATTTTTGTCTAATGGAAATAATTCCGGAACATATATCAAATGAAGCTGACAATCAGCAGGAAAGGGAAGAACAGCTATATCGAGCTATGAGCAAGCTCTCTAAAGAAAAGCGTGAACTCTTGGTGCTCAGCAAGTTTGAAGGAATGAAATACGAACAGATTGCCATTCTGAGGAAAACCTCAGTCAGCAACATAAAAGTGCAGGTACACAGAGTCATTAAGGAATTAAAAGACATTTATTTCGGACAGGAATTTGAAAATTGACGAAGCGATGAAAGAGAAATATACTGACGAAGAAATCATAGCCTTCATCGAAGGTGAACGCAATGATGGGATTACACAAGAGCTTTTGCATAATGAAAGTTTCAAAAAACGTCATGATGAGCTGAAAGAGGTATTGGATGCAATTGATATGAGTGCAACTATTGAAATTCCCGCACACATACAAAGCAACTTTCAACAGGCAGTCATCCTTGAGCAGCAACAGCAAAACAAAAGAATGAGTTGGTATCGATTTGCTGCAGCAGTTGCTTTGCTAATCATTGGTTTTGGCCTTGGCAAATTTACTGGTGGTGCTAACGATCAATCTGAAGTGGCGATGCTCAGAAGTGAAGTCCAATCGCTGAAAGAGATCACGCTCACCAACGTCCTTCAACGGCATTCTGCCAGCGAGAGGATTCTTGCGGTCAATGAGATTGAAAAAGCGGAAACCAGCACTCCCAAGTTCGCCAAAACACTGGTTCGCACATTGAATAATGACGAAAGCCCTAATGTGCGATATGCAGCGCTTCAAGCGCTTTCCAATTACATGGATGATGATTTGGTACGCGCAGAACTCGTGAAATCTCTTGAAAATCAGAAAGATCCGTTGATTCAAATTTCATTGATGTCTGTATTAATCGAGGCATCAGAAAATGGCGCTATTGTGCCCATAAAAGAGTTATTAAAACAAGAAAACACATCACCGGAGGTTAAGCAGCAAGCTGAAATAGCACTCAAAATCCTCATGTGAAAAAAAGGTTATTACAATAGGTTTAAATCTGATTTTAAGTCTGAGTCAATTTTGATCTTTTAATTCATAATTAACATAAAACTATAAAATTGAATCTTCATCATATGGAAGATCAATCTGTACTAGACCTAATGTGATAACAAAATAATAACGTATTTAATGTCCGAAAGTAGTCAGGAAATTACCCGGGAATTGGTCTGTGAAGTGAATGATTATACGATCTTCTGAGGCCTTCTGACAGCCGGAAGACTATCGACAATTTAAAGAAAAACAAAATGAAAACAACAGTTATAAAAATCATATTCATCATCAGTTTTGCGTTGCAGACCGGTTTTGTCAACGCAAGCATTGACGATCAACAAAAAAATCAGTTTACCTACACTGTAAAAGGCAGTGCGAGTGAAAAAACGATAGTCATCAACAATTTGCTGTCCGAGATCTATGTAGAAGGCACTGCTGGTTCTGAAATCAAGATTGTGGTGAGCGATTACATGGGAATGCCTGAAAAAGCAAAGGGCTTGAGACCTATTGGAAGAGCAGCAGAAAATACAGGAATCGGTCTCAATTTCAATCCTGATGGGGATTTTATATACATCTCTGCAGTTCACAGAGCGGCAGATGATGCACGATATAAAATCTATGTCCCCAAAAACATCAAACTGAAAATCGACAATACCTCCTGGACAAGCGGAGACACAAGCATTAAGGGGCTCGCAAATGAGATAGAAATACAATCTATGGTAAGCAGGATTTTCATGGAAGATGTAAGCGGGCCAATTGTTGCCAATACGATTAGTTCTGAAATAGACATTAAGTTCAGTTCTCTCAATCAAAAATCGCCAACGTCCATCTCATCAACTACCGGAGATATTGAAATAACGCTTCCTGAATCTGTCAAAGGCACTTTTAAAATGCACTCATTTCACGGAGGAGTCTACACCGACATAGATTTTGACTTAGGCGAAGAAGATGGTACCAGAAGGTTGGTAGGGCAATCTGTGACAGGCCTTCTCAATGGTGGTGGTGTCGAGGTAACATTGAAAAGTCCCAGTGGAAATATTTACATCAGAAAAGCAAAATGACTATGAAAGCTATTTTATACGTTATTTGCCTGATATCGTTCAGTACTTTCGGGCAATCAAAAAAAGTAACTGAATCAATACCTGTTACGAATGAGGAAAGATTATCACTCCAGTTCCCTTTTGCCCAGGATATCAAAATTAAAACATGGGATAAAAAGGAAGTACGGATAGAAGTGGAAGTGGAAATCAATAAGGGTAAAAACAACGATATGTTTGCACTAAAATCTTCAAAAACAGCCTCTGAAATTCACGTTGAAATGGATGAGCAGGTATGGGAGAAAGTGCAATCAAAAACTGATTGCAATAGCTGGAGCAGCACCATAAATTACGTAGTTTACATGCCGGCTAACATTGAATTAAAAGCCAATTCAGTCTCCGGGAACTTCGAAATCACTTACTTCGACAGTCCCGTAACTCTGAATACTGTCGCGGGAGAGATTGACATGACGATCAGTCAGCAACATAGCCTCGATTTCAGCGCGAGGACTTTAACTGGTGATATTTATTCAGACATAGAAATTCAGTCTCCTGAGGGAAAGGACGGCCTGAAACAGATTGTTGGTCAAACCATCAAAGGTAGAATTAGTGAAGGTGGCAAGAAATCGGAATTGGAGACTATCAGTGGTCACATTTACCTGAGAAAGGGTTAGGGCGCTTTCAACAATTCACAAGCTCCAGGGTCATCATCTCAAAAACATGGCAGGTATCATTCCTGCTGTGTTTCAATTTTATCGACGCATCCAACAATCGGCTGATAGTCTTTCAACAACTTACAAATTCACCAGGTTGTCAACGTCCAAAGCCAGGCGATATCCTGCAAGTACCACCAATCGAAGTGCTATTCTTTTTGAGTTTTTAGTGTAGTCTTCGGGAGGCTTTACAGCATTTTCCTTGTCGGTCGTTACGATCAACTGGCCATCCAAATGCACTATTTTAGTGGCTAGATTCAGACTTTCGTAGGACCATTTGCGGGGGTCGTTTACCACCAACTGCCCAAAACCGGACTTTGGATTTTTACGGGCTATGACTTTCGCAGTATTTGCGGTAGTTCGGATATTCTTAGAGCTTCCCGGTAAGCCATCCCAAAATGTATGCAGTTTTATGCCAACTGAATTCGGTTTGATATAAATCATGTTTCCACCCTTGTCGCCTTTGGTAAGATCTGTATCATTAAATAGAGAAGCGCAGTGCAACGGCTGATGAATGTCTCCGATGAGGTGAATCAACCAACATAAGTAAACTGCTTTCTCCTCTTTACTAGTTGAGGGACGTGCCAGCATCCAGCGTGCACGTTCGATGGCAGTAAGCACATCCCCTTTCTTATCTGTTTCAAGGTTTGTGTTAGTAGAGATAGTTCCACTATCACCAGCAGCTTTTCGCATTTCATAGGTAATGTAATGCCAGGATGCTCTGTTGTAGCGAAAGTCGGGGTGGTTTCGCCGCTTGATCTGATCGGGCCAAACGGAGGCCTGCATCATCAAAAATTTTCCCAATGTAACATCGTCCTCATGATCAGCGTATTGCGCCTGCCAGTTTCTGGCGAATTCGGGATGTGACTGTAAGATTTCAACAACGCTTTTGCGTGATGCTTTATCAAGATGATCCCAGGCAATCGCCGCTACCAGCATATGGCCTCTCGCATGCCACGCCGAAAGGTCAGCACATGCGATCACCAGTACTGAGAAGATGATTAGTTTTTTGATCATAAAAGCACAACAACACAAATACTTACAGAATATAAACGCGAAATTAAACTGGTAAATTTGATCTGGCCAACACAAATTCAATGATTTTTATCGATTGTAACTTGAGGACTGACAATGACTGCCTGTTAAAACCTCCTTTGCCAAAAATCAAGCATTAAACTACTCCAGAGGTTTTTCTCAAAACCCATTTACAGTTCATGGCATTTGGTCGGATATGTTTGACAAAACTTAAATCACAAACATTGCTTTACCAGTGAATAATACCTATTTTCATCAAATCTAATTACCATTAAAACAAATTGATTATGCTGAAAAAAGTAGTAAACATCCAAAAAGCCCGCAAACTGGGCAAAAATGAACAGAAAACACTAAACGGCGGAATGACAGGATCCGACTGTTGTGTCTGTGCCGGACTAATAGGCAACCCCAATAATCCCTTTTCACCACCTGTATATGGGTTCGTAGAGCAACCTTGTTCCGAACCGTGTAACGGGCAGGTATTTCCGACAGGTGCCTCAGGCTGCTTCTAAGTTTTAGGAATTTGACTGGAGTTACAGTTTAAAGGCGGGCTCAGCCAGGACTATCTCATTCTTAACACCCTTCTAAGGTGTAGTTGAAATAGTTGCAATTCTGAGTCCGTCTCTTACAGTGAATACCTCAGTTTTGGTATGGTAACAGCAGAGTATCTTCTGCAAAGAAAAGTTATCACGATAGATTTATGGTGCATATTTTCAATTGAAGTATTAGTTGAAATTAATTCATAATTATGAATCACTGTTGTCTGGGATAACTTTTTCGAAAAATCAATTTTTCAGGCTATGCGGAAAAGTGCTATGGATTTTAGGCTTAAAATCTGCGCAAAGGCGGGCTGGATGGTTCGCCATTGCGACTGCCAAAAAACCCGGCTGAGCCGTGATGCATTGAGTTTTTTGCCGGGATGCATTTCGTTTTTGTGTCTAACCAAGCCGCTGGGCGGACAAAAATGAACAAACCATACAGATACAAACAGGCTTATGATTGAAAGGGCTCACCACTATG
This sequence comes from Bacteroidota bacterium, assembly GCA_038525605.1. Lineage (GTDB taxonomy): Bacteria > Bacteroidota > Bacteroidia > Cytophagales > Cyclobacteriaceae > JANSWY01. The sequence continues at coordinate 32,625 of JBCBHL010000014.1, read as the reverse complement.
ATTACATCTAAAAGGAGGTTTTAAATACAATTAGGTTAGTTTTTACACAGTAATAGGCAATTTCTTCTGTATTGCCAATGTGACAAAGCACCGTTAATTCTGAAAATTGCTGATTATGAGATAAATTGTCATCTGATCTGACACTTAAGGAATATTCGATATGAAATCATTGGCGACTACCTTACTGCTTACTATTTCACTGAGCTTCAGTTGTTTCTCGCAAAACCTCACAAGCGAAGAAATACTCAACAAAGCGATTGCCTATCACGATCCAAATGGTGAATGGAACAGCTTCGCTTACAGGCTGTTTTTTGATCAGGACTTACCTGACGGTTCTATCAGCAAAGAAATAGTGGAACTCAACAATGCAACCAGCTATTTTAAGGCGAAGCGTCAGAAAAACGAAGTAGAATTTGGGTTGAACAAGGATTCTTGTTTTGTCATTTCCACTAAAAAGCTGCCTTGTGAAAGAATTACCATGATGCGAAACTATTACCTCTATCTGTGGGGACTCCCAATGAAACTGAAAGATCCTGGCACCAACCTCGATGCAAAGGTGAGGGAGGGCAAGTTTGGCAACACAGACTGCTACATTCTCAGGGTACCGTATGAAAAAGACATCTGGTATTTCTATTTCGACAAAGCAAGTTTCGCTATGAAAGGCTATGAGTTTTTCAAAGATGAAGCAAAAAGAATCGGTGAAAGAATTGAGCTGACAGGAGAATTTTCCGTTGGCAATATGAAACTTCCCCAAAACAGGAAATGGAACAATACCCACGATCAGCAATACCTCGCTACTGATAAACTGGTGAAAGCAGAAAAACTGGATTGATTGTAAGCATGTAGCAAAGGTCTTGTTGCTTATTTTGAACAAATGACGTGAAGCATAATGCTGTTAGTAGTAAATCGCTTCTTTGCATCATTGGCTGAATTATAAAAATGATATTTACCAAAAAAACAGCCACCGATCAGTGGCTGTTATGCTAAATTATGAAAATTGAATAAAGCTAAACGTTTTCTTTTCTGTTAGTTCAGCTGCTGGCATATCAATCTCTGCATTCCAAGGAGAAATTTAACTCCACGCCCGGAACCAACGGACGTGAAGTTGTGCTAAACGCAAAAAAGATAGCTTGCCGATTAATGTTCGATAATTCCCCGAAATTTACAGTTCGACTCTAACCACGCTTCAGGGAATTAAACTCCTGCTAACTCAGTTTAACGGCTGACCGTCTATCGGTCCAAGAATACAGTTACTGCAAATAAATGATACTTCATAAACCTTCGTGTAGGACCCAGGCAAGTTCGGGTTTTCTGCCTCTACCGTATAGGTATTGACAAACCCACAAGGCACGCCTAATGGTACATCAGGAAAGGGTCTGCCATAAAAGAATGTAAAAGAACCCACAACGTTATTGACATTTCTGATGGCTCCAGAAGGCGTAATCACGCGGTAGTTACCAGTCATCCCTGCATTATTGTTGACCGTAATAGAACCTGCAAACAAACAAGGTTGGTTCAAAGAGGCGGGAAAGAGACACCTGCCATTTCTTCTTCCGAGTTCGTTTAAAGTCGTATTGCTGTAGAATGGCGCATTGGCCAACACCTGCGGCGTATTGGCGAAATCTGTTTCAGTGACACCTGCCTTACATCCGGCCGGAACAGGATTGATGATGGGATCGCCTACGATGGGATCGCCAATGGTGATGTCTTCAGTTACCGGAGACTCTTGCGAAATCTCACTATCGATAACAGTTACATCTTTATCAGGCACCAACGTTTCTTCTTCCTGACAGGAGAAAAACACCAACAATGACAAGGCTAATATCATCGCATAAACAGGTAACCTTCGCCAGAGACTTCTAAATTGCTCTTTCATTTTTAAATAAAATTTAAGTTAAGATTAGTTTGAATAATGCTTAAAGCTAAAGCGCCCTCAGGTGAATGTCGCCTCATAATTTCAGATCAGAAAAAATGATACTTTTTAAGCAATTAATAAGTTACAATTTCTTGTTATAAATCAACTTTATTGGTAGTTATACGCCACTTTGCTTTTTTAACACAAAGTTTTTAGGTCATCATCTTAAATTTCCCTCTCAAATCGTTAACAGAACTCAGATAAGTTCATTAATTATGCAATGCAACTTAATAATTGCTTTTATTGATCGCAAAAAACCCTGTACAGGTGTTTACATTCAGCTGTTTTTGGCTTATCTTAAGTAGTCTAATTGCCCATTACGCTAAATCTTTGACAATCGGGTAAATCGCTAATTTTCTCTGTTGTCCTGCTAACCGATCATGATTGATACTAATTACAATGGCTCCAACGGCCCGTTGCTTAACAGCTCGGTGTCCGGAAAAACGGCATATAACGGTTCTGCTAAAAACAAAGAGCTGGTTTTTGAATTGAGTAAGAACCTAAACTCCTTCAGAACCTCTGAAGAAGTGCTCACTTTCTGTGTGCGTGAATTTATCCCGCATTTCCACCTTACAGATTTTGTCATCTACAAATATGCATCTCAATCAAAATCATTGTTCAAATGTGCCAGCCAGGACAAGCTCTATTTTGATACACATGCAGATAAAAACCTGCTGGTACTGCCTTTGGGGAGCGGTATAGTGGGACAAACTGCCTCCAAAAAGCACAGTCACCTGGTCAATGATACCGAAAACAATCAAAACTATATCGTCGATGATGTCAAACGGTATTCGGAACTGAGCACACCCATCATCTTCAAAGGAAAATTGATCGGTGTAATGGACTCTGAAAATGAAGAAAAGGATTTTTACAGTCAGGATTTAAAAGACGTTTTCGAAACATTGTCAATGATCATTGCCCCATATCTAAAAGACATCGCCCTTAGTAGTAAAGAAAACAGTTATCTGCTAAAGCTACAATCGTTGCTGGAAGATGATCAATGCTACCTCGACAAAGACATCAACCTCGATTCCATTGCGGAACAGCTTGCCATCACACCAGGCTACCTATCGGCATTGATTCACCAAAACGGATTGGAATGCTTTAGGAGTTATGTCAACGGGTTTAGAATTAATCACTTTTTAGAACTATATAAAAGCAACCGAATAGATTCTTATTCAATACTGTCATTGGCCTACGCCTCTGGATTTGCTTCTAAAGCTACTTTTAACCGTGCTTTTAAAAAACACACAGGTATGACACCAAAAGGCTACCTTAAAAGATAGATTAAGTATTTCACGAGTTGTCATCAAAAGCATGAAACCTCTGTGAGAGATAAGGGCAGAATCCCAAGACAATGATTTAAAGGATTTCTGGTTATGTTATAACTCAGTTCTCACCGATTTGAGCGCTTTTTGTCATGTGTTGGTGAGCATTCGTCGACATTCAGGAATTCATTTTGATAATTAGACTATCTTGATCCTGGTCATCATCAATATAATTCAAATGAAAAGCAATAATCTATTTTTAATCCTGATTTGCCTGTTACTCTTTACCCCATTCATATCCTGCGGGCAGGATACAAAAGCAAAGTTGCCTGAATTAGCGAAGGAAATCGTAAAAATGCGAGACCTGGACCAGAAGATGAGAATCAAATGGGCCGGGCAAATCAAAAAGGGTAAAGACAAATCGGAAAAGTTCAAAGAGTTCACCAACAAACTGATTGCCCTCGACCGACAACACACAGCCAGGATGAGAGAAATTGTGGATACTCATGGCTGGCCTACATATGAGTTGGTGGGGGAAGGACCAAGCAACAGTGCCTGGTTACTAGTTCAGCATGCCGACAGAAACCCTTTATTCCAGGCCAAATGCCTGCCTTTAATGAAAGCTGCTGTTGACAAAGGACAGGCAAACCCCGCCAACTACGCTTATTTATATGATCGGGTACAAGTAGCAAAAGGAGAAAAGCAGCTATATGCCACTCAAAGTAGCAGTAATAACGGTCTTAAGGAAGGCGCCTTTTATCCCATTGAGGAAGAACACCTGATTCAGGAAAGAAGAGAAGCGATGAATATTTCGAGGAATGTAGAAGACTATGCCAGTTCAATGGGATTTACTTACAAGATACCAACTCCCGAAGAAGCATCTGTAAAAGCTACTCAGGAAACAGTCAATTCGAAAAAACACCTGATTCAGGCAAAAAAAGCTCTGATGAATCAGGATTATCAAAAAGCGGCCGATGAATACATGATGCTTACGCAATTCTATGGGAATATATCTACGATAGACTTTGTAGAAGCTGCCAAATCACTTTCTTTGGCACAGCACGATGAAATGGCATTGGGATTCTCATTTCTTACCAAAGCAATGGTTCGTGGCTGGAGCGATTGGGAAATTGTAAAAACAGACCCTGATTTCGAAAACCTGAGAAGTAGCAGCGATTCCCGTTGGCAGGACTTTCTAACTACAGCAGAAGAAATGCAACTGGATCGTTAATTAATTATGAATTCATAATTAATGATATCCATATCTTTTGGTTATTCAGTGATTCTTCCATCTAATCGATTGGTTACGCTTTTGCAAATAGTGACGTGACCCTCACAGGATTCTTTGAGTTTAGAAACAACTATTTTATTTTCTTACTAAGCACAAATGAAAATCATTGTTAATCAGCAGAAGGACTGATAGGAGATGAAAAAGATCAGTTTAAAAGACAAAGTGTATGTGAACCTTGATTTCTGAAAATTCAGGCTCTCCACAGGTCTGATATTTTATACACAACTCCAACTTTAGTTGAAACTCAACACTGACTCTGTAAAGCGAATCAGCTTCAGGTCTCCTGAACCTTAGGGGCTTAGTATTGACTTTCCAAAAGTGAAAACGATAAATGTTGAGATAGATGAGGCTGTTTACTCTTCTAAGTATTCTATGATTTGGTGGGGATATGTTGCACCATTTGAAGAAATGAGCGATGACTCAATGGGGTAACCATCGGAATCATATACATAATCAAAACTTCGCCGGGTGACCCCATTATCTACGGCCGTAATATTGTTGGGGGAAAAGTGTGCCCACAGCATCTGTGGTTGGATAGAACTATAAAGAAACAGGTTCATGGAAAACTGATTATCGTATTGATAGGTAGTTACACTTGGTTCAAAATCAAAATTTTGGTTTACTTCTCTTACCAGATTTCCGGACTCATCGTATTCAAGATCATCTGTAGAAAATCTTTCGCATTTATCAGCATTGTCACAATGGTATGACTCTACTTTGGTGATCCTGTTATTCTCAATTTTTTGGATTGTCTTATAATAAAAGCCAGCCTGTTCACGGCTAGAGCTTATCGTAACCACCTGGTTATCTTCCGGATAACTGAAATGATAAACAGTAGTATCTCCAAAAAGGATATTTTCATACCTAATAATCCTTCTTTCCGTATCGTAAAAGAACAATTGCTGTCCTCTGATCCCAATTCGCTCGGAATCTATGCGCTTTAAGAGATTATCTTCGTAAGTGTAATCATAAGCGGTTCCGCCAACATATTCAAGGCGTTTTAATTTCTTTATTTGATTTGGAGAAAAACCTTCATCTTCAGAGCAGGCAGGTAGAAAAACTATCGAAAGTAGTAAACCAACTAGAAACAGTGAAACCTTCATAAAATAGATAATTAGTTACTTCAAAATAAGCAAAATACTTGATAGTTAAAAACTTAGGGGTTTAGCCGGTTTTAAAAATCAAACAAATGGCCATGTAAAACCGCTAAATCTTTTTTGCAAGTAAAAGATATTATCACGAATGATTGCGCAGGGGTAAAATTAGTTGGATCAAACTTGTTTTGTTTCCACACAAAGAAACAAGAATAAATCCACTCCAAAAGAGGGTAAACTTACGTCATTGGTGAGCCTAAATCGAGCTGAGTATGATAGCTTACAAGCTGTATTTAATCAATTAGTAAGAAAGAAGTTGGCTGCATATACTCTAAACAGACCAACTTGTTGCCCAATGTGGAAGAGTCAATCAACAGTAGTCTTTATGACTGTAATGTTAAGTTGAACTTTATTTTAATGTATTTAATCTGATTGTCGGAGCTAGGTGACCATTGGTTCAGTTTCGATCCAAGCATTGACAAGCTGTGAGGTGATCAGTCAAAAACTTATTAGGAGACTTTGCGTTACTATTATCAGAAACAACTGACCATTTAAACTTTTATCAAAATGTCGACTCAACTTCTTATAGTACTTTTACTAATAGTAAATATTCCCCTATTCATCCGGTTTCACTCATTGTTCTACCAGAATTCTGCGGAGTTCAGACAAGCAGTGGCAGATATGTTTCTACCCGGAATCGTCTCAATAGCTAGTGGAAAGTCTTTGAATAAATCGACTATGAAACTGAAAACAATAACTTATTTTATGATCTGCGGAGTAGTGGTTTTCTTAGAATATGTCATTATTAAAGAAATGATCGACTGGCTGGGTTGGATAACCATTCGTTAAGTATTTTTACTAATTGGAAATCCGAAAGAAGACCCTAAATACAATCACCAGATAATAAAACTACCATTTCATGAAAAAAATCATATTATTAGCCTTTATCGCTTTGACGGTCACCTCAGCTGCGCAAGCTCAGAGTTTTAGTTTGTTTACCAGGGGAAATGTGAGTATCGGTTCACAGTACAACGAGCTGGACTATTTTGGGAACACTTTGTTTTACAGCGGAGGTGGTGGAATGGGCCTGGAAATAGGCTCTCAAATTGGCATTGTCAATAACCTGAGGGCTACAGTTAGTTTTGGCTACCAGCTAAATCTCGCATTTACCGGAGAAACTGTGAATGACGTCACCACTACTTCATCTGCACTTTTCGGCAGGTCATTCGTTGGTCTGGGACTTATCAACGGGTTTGAGCTTTCGCACAGAACGATTTCCCATATTTTGGTGGGTGCCGGAGTTCAGTATAACAGCCCATCGAAACTACGGCTTACTGAAAACGATGTAGACCTGGGCTCTAATTCCTACAGTGCAGCTTTAGGTTTTTATTTCGAAGGAGGCATCAGCCTAAAACTATCCGATAACCTGACACTGGACCCAACGATCAGATATCGGTCACTCTCATTTGAAGTAGAAGACAATCAGTTTAATGCTCCAAACTTAACTGATGAGCGTTTCGTGAATTACAATGCCAACGGCGTTGAATTTGCATTGACCTTAGTCAGAGCATTTTAGTAAGTAAGACTCACATTACCGAGTTCAATTTCAGCAAGGGTATCGTTTTGAAAACGATAAACAGTAGCATCATTGGCTCTTACGTCTTCATAAATGAGGATCAATTCAATGGAATCAAAGAAGTTTTCATATCGACTGAAATATGTCGAGAAGAAATCGGGCTTTGACATGCCTACTCTTAGCCCGGAGCTAAACTCAATATCAGGGTCACGCAAAAAGCCCTTTACATACGTTCCGCTTAACTGCTGATATTCTGCCGATAATTCGTCTACCTCCCAATAGTTGATCAATAACTGAGAGTCATCTTTTGAAAAAACAAGGTCGTCATCGCCTGAAGTCTCGTAAGCTACCTGATAGTCTTTTAGCAATCTCGTTAAGGAGAGGCTATCAGTTCCAAAAAAAGGATTGTACAAACTCCGCGGATCCAGCATTGCCAGCACAGAATCCATTAAGGCAACCATGTAGTTGCCTGATATTCCCTTTTCAATAGCCTCTGCCAGATCAACCTGATTTGCACCTTTAACTTTATTGCTTGTTTTACCTTGTTTTATGGGAGACTCACTTCCTTCAGTTTTAGAACCTTCCTTTTCATCAGTTCGGGTGGAGTTGCAGGAAAATGCAACCAATGCTATCAATATGAGATAAAAGTAACAGTTTTTCATTTACATGGTGATTTTAGGGCTTCTGTCTTTAACACATTCACCGGAAGTAATCAGAACAATGCCATTTTTCCCGACAGCACCATAGATATTGTTGGCTGTCGTGTCATTCATGAAATGGATTAACTCAATTTCACAAGCTTTCACTTTCATCTGTCGCCAATAAACACCTTCTGTAGGTTTCATCAAATATCCGTTTACGACCATTGAAGGATTTTTATGTTTAAACCCCTTATTCTGGTAATCTTCAAAAACTGATTTCAAATAGCTTTTTTGCTCGCTGTCAGTATCGGACTGAGTTTGCTGACACGAAAAGATTAGTAACAATATTAGGACAATTGCAATTCTCATTATTTACCGAATTAAATTGTAAAACTCACGCTTGAAAAGTTTGTCATGAAAATTACTTAATTGAGGTTAGATTGTCTCAGAGTTTTTTAATTATTAGTAGCCTGGCGAAACTGTACTGGAATGCAATCAGCAAAATAAATAGAACCCGGAAACCAACTGGCTCCCGGGTACTTATAAATCAGTGTTCACCTTATTCGTAAATATTGACCCCATACTTCTTGAAGATGGCGACAAGCTCTTGTAAGTAGGGCGCTAATTTTTCATTTTCAGATGCGTGATTCACTATTTTTCCTTTCGTTTCTGAACGTTCGTCCGCCTGATTCTTATAGAATTTATCTAATCGATTATTGACCAGTTCATCGGAAAAGACAGATATATAAATATCATTCGGAGGCACCATGCCTCTGTTCATAGCACCTCTCTCCTTCGTGTAGGCACTTACATCAGACATGCTCTTTAACAAATAGGCATTTGATAACTCCTCTTTTGTGAGTTTTTGGATCACAGATTCGATGAATGAGATCGTCACTTCCTTTTCATCGATCAGATATCTGCCATCATTGGTAATGAATATTGACATAGAGGTCGTTGACTTTGGATAAGGCTCTGCTTCCACCATCTGAGCATGGGTCATCTGATCATAAAACTTCCTGATATTGATCATATCCCTCACCTTCGTAACAAAATCATACTTCGGATAGGTATTGTAGTGCTTTGCCAGCTGGTTGTAAGCCTCCACAACATCCTGAGGCGTGTTATCTTGGGGTGTTGGGGTAATATCCTGTTCGGCTTCCGAACTGTTGATGTTGCTATCGGCCAATTGCCTGGCCAAAACCTCTTTTTCGCTACAGCTATATATAAGAATTGCCAGCATTGGGATTGTCAACAACAACCTTACCAACAAGGCAGACTTTTTAGTTTGCTTTTTCATAATGATAAATCGTTTTTTGATTAAAGAATAATTAATCGCATTGGCAAAGCTCACCCGGGAAGAACTTTCAGTAAATGCGAGTAAAGTATTTTGGTATTGAGATGGTGAAATTCCTTTTCTGATCACGAAGCTGTCGGCCAGAAATTCGTGATTGAGTTTCATAGATTTTCTTAATAAATAGAGCACTGGGTTAAACCAGAAGAAGACGATGAGTAATTCTACCAGCAAGACATCAAGCGAATGCTTTTCCCGTGCATGTGTTTCCTCATGCCAGTGTACCTCCTCTGGAATTTCATCGTTTTCAAGCTGCTGTCTATTGTAAAAGATGTAATTGAAAAACGTATGAGGGGAAATCTTTTCTTGCAGCAGTACCCTGGTAATGCCATTCAAATTCCTTTTGTGGTTATTTCTGATTTTACCCTGCAGATCCACAATATTTCGGACGAATTGGATGCCAAAAATCAATACTCCGGTCAGATAAGCTCCCCACAAAAAATATGGCATGTAATTGACACTGTTTGCTGACGGGTTTTCCACAATTGGTAGCATTTCAGTATTTGTTCCCATAATACCGGAAACAGGGGTGGCGACAGGATCAACATAAGTGGTAAAGGTGATGAGAGGAATCAGCAATGAAAATACAGGGGAAAGCATCAGGTAAACTCTCTTGAAACCGTGAAAGCTTTCTTTTTCCAGCAATGCCTTATAGAAAACCCAGAACATCGCCAGACAAATGCTAAATTTTAAGAAGTACATCAGCATGGCTATTTCTTTTTAATTTCTTCGTCGATCAGCGAGCGCAAATCCTCCAGTTCTTCCTTGCTCAAATCTGCCTGAGCAGTAAAAAAAGAGGCAAACTGAGATGCACTGTTATTGAAAAAAGATTTTATCAACCCGTTTACCTGTCGGGAAGAATAGTCTTTCTTAGCAACCAGAGGAAAATACTGACGGGAGTTACCCATCTTTTCAAATCCCACAAAACCCTTCTGACTCATCCGTTTCAATAAAGTGGCCAGCGTGGTAGTGGCAGGCTTTGGTTCCGGATAGGCATCCAGCAAATCTTTCATAAAGGCTTTCTCCAGTTGCCACAAATACTGCATGAGCTGTTCTTCTGTCTTTGTTAATTGCATACTCTACAAAATTAGAAATTACTCTACAAATGTAGAGGTAAAATAATAACTCTACAAGTGTAGAGCTAAAAACATTCAAAAAACTGCTGAACTGCTACTCCATGAAGAAAGGTTATCACGACAGATTTATAATGCAGATTTTGAATCAAAGGGTTGGTCAATTTTTACATCTAATTCATAATTATGAATTAATATCAGATTACAAAATTTGACCGTTTAAACATCGAAAATCACTCAATCAACAAGCAAACGTGATAATGTCTAAGGTTTGATCCGCAATTCTTTTATACCGCAACTGTTGTCTTTTATCGCCTATATTCCTTCTTTTGCCCAGATTCTCGATAGTAGCCCAACAATGATTCGAAAGAATTTTTAACGAATGAGTATCACAATAAATTTGTTTGTAGGTCTTTATTCTGCACAGATATGAAGCTTTTGGCAGATTTTAAAAGTAGTTCGATGATGCTTTTACACCTCCTGGAAATAGAAGTTGGTGACTTTGCAACCTTGAATGATAGTTTTAAAATTCGCTAAGGGAATAACTGCAGAAAATGATTGATGATAGGTGGTTTTGTGATAATGTCTAATGAAAAACACAGTATTCATGAGAAAAAACATAGTTGCAGGAAATTGGAAAATGAACAAAGAACTTCCTGATGCGCTAAAACTAGCCTCGGAAATTTCCAATATGGTAAAAGACGAATCGATCAGCGGAGCAGAAGTGATCATGTGCGTTCCTTTTCCATACCTAAGCACCTTATCAAAGTTAGTGGAAGGTTCCGGAGTAAAAATCGGTGCACAGAATTGCAGCAACCACGAATCCGGCGCATATACCGGAGAAGTTTCCGCAGCGATGCTCAGCTCTGTAGAGATACCTTTCGTCATCCTAGGCCACAGTGAAAGAAGAGAATATTTCAGCGAGGACAATGCAACTATCGCTCAAAAGGTAGATTTGGCGCTTGCCAATGGCTTGAGCCCTATTTTCTGTTGTGGAGAAACACTCGACATTCGTGAAGCTGGAACGCAGGACGACTTTGTAGCCAACCAGATGGGTGAGAGTTTATTCCACCTGACCGAGGAGCAGATCAAAAAAGTAGTGATAGCTTATGAGCCAGTATGGGCAATTGGGACGGGCAAAACGGCTTCTGCTGAACAAGCACAGGAAATGCATGCTTGCCTGAGAGCCAAACTATCGGAGAAATATGGCGCGAATATTGCAGATGAAATTAGCATCCTGTACGGAGGAAGTGTAAAGCCAGGGAATGCCAAAGAGATTTTTGCAGGCAAAGATGTTGATGGCGGACTAATTGGTGGCGCATCTCTCGACTCCAGGGGATTTGTAGATATTATTAAATCATTCTAAAAAAAGGTTATCACGACAGATTTGTTATGCATATTTTCAATTGAAGTATTAGTTGAACTTTAATTCATAATTATGAATTCATAATTTCTTAAAATTACAAAGTTTGACAGTTACAACATCGAAAATTGATCAATACAAAACTTAACGTGATCATGTCTAATATGAAGTGGATCAGCATTCTTTGGGTATTCAGTTTTTTGTTTCCGGTAGCAGAAAAGCCGGTGAAAACAGAACAGTTTGACCCTTGTAAAGTCTTTGGGGCCATATACATCGAAGAATTTCCGGAGAATGCTCAGTTTCTTGTTTTTGAAGAAGAGTCGGAAGCTTTTGCTAAAATGCTGATTTTTGAAGAAGACAATAAGTTGATGGCTGACAAAAGTGGAAAATGGTATTTCACTGATAAAAAAGCCTTCGCCCGTTACTCGATTTATTTTGTAGATCGAAAAAGTGCTGCCGATTTCAGCATCTACTTCACAAATTTTGAATCCTTCGCCGGTTGCAGAAATTAATCTGACAGCAAGATAATTTGACGGTTTCGGTAGCAAGTTAGGATTATTAGTTGGTATTTAAATTATGAATTCATAATTACTGACTTTCAAACCACCCAATTCATGACTAATCATAACAATGATTATTAAAACATTTCCCCGAAATTTGGCTATCAAAAAGTCGGTAATCGATTGATAAACAACTTAATTACATAACGTCTGATGTCTAACTATATAGAAGTATACTTTTCCACCACACCGGAAATATCGGAAATCCTATTAGCAGAACTGGGAAACCTGCCTTACGATACATTTGAAGAGGTCAATGACGGCCTGAAAGCTTATGTTCTCGAAGAAGCATATGATCAGTCTGCAGTCGATGAAGTAGTAAATCAATATCAGGCGCTTGGAGCAATTACCTATCAGACTTCTATCATTCCCAAAGAAAACTGGAATGAAGAGTGGGAGAAAAACTTCCACCCCATCACTGTTGCTAATCAGATTCTGGTGCGGGCAGACTTTCATGAGGCCAACCCTGCCATGCCATATGAAATCATCATCGTTCCTAAAATGTCCTTTGGTACAGGCCATCATGATACCACTTCACAAATGCTTCAGTTTCAACTGGAAGTGGATCATGAAGGTAAAACCGTGCTGGATGCCGGAACGGGAACGGGGATTCTCGCCATCATGGCTGATAAGAAAAAGGCCGGGAAAATCCTTGCCAACGACATAGATGATTGGTGCATAGATAATAGCAGGGAGAATTTTTCGTTAAACAATAGTCAGGAAGTAGATCTGAGACTGGGAGCAATTGACGTTTTCGAAAACGAACAGGCGGATATTTTAATTGCCAACATCAATAAAAATGTATTGCTGCACGAAATCCCTTCATATGCTGAAATTGTAGTGCCAAACGGAACATTGCTGCTGAGCGGATTTTATGAACATGATATCCCGGATCTCGAAAAACAACTGAACAACAGCGGATTTCAAAAAGTATCACACACCGTGCAAAACAAATGGGCCGCACTGAAGTGTATCAAAACAGATTGAAAAACGTTGAACGGTTATTACAGCAGATTGTTATGCTGCTTTCCATTTTAAAAGACGATTCAATTTTATTGTTTAATTGATGAAGATTATCACAGCAGGTGTATTAAGGTTTAAAGTGTTGGTTAAATTTTTTAAGAGAATTCATAATTAGTTTACATTATAAAAATTGATCATTACAATATCGAAAAGTCACCTGAAGAGCTTGGCACGATAAATTCTGATAATTAAATATAAAATCCAGAGTCAAATCTTTAGCATATGGAAAGCGGTAGATTTTAACACTAAAGTTGTAATTTCCATTATTGAATAAGATTTGTGATGCACCCGATACTGATTCTAAATACAGAATATTCTTCTGAATAGATCAGTATTTGATGCTTTCCTTTGAGAATCAATAGATTCAGTAAAAATTTTAGTTAATTTTACACCTAATTTCTACTTTACCTTATGTCGTTCAAAAAAGGTTTTTTATTGGTTGTCTTTGCATTGATGGTCACCACCGTGAATGCACAATACTTTTTGTTTTCGGAAGATCCCGAAACTTTCCCGACTGAAGTAATCAACTCACTCAACAGAATCGATACGGAATCGGCCAGAAAAGTTGCCTCCGACTTTAGAAGTGTCTGGGAAAGAGACCTGAATCAGGAACAGAAAGATCAGGTCATGAGAATCGCTAAAACTATGAAAGACAGAAACCTCCGATTGAGGCCGTTTTTCGAATATTATTTTAGCTACATCACCTACTCTATCAAACAAGCAAGCATCAGTAAGAAAAACCTCGACGAGATTTTAAAAATCAATGAAGACGCTGCAAAAACCAGTAACTTAAAAGAATATCACAAATTTCTGCTGACACTCAACCTCTTCTTTGCGAGAGAATATATCTATTACACCCGATTCAATTATGTGAAAGCAATCGGTGGTTCATATGAGTTTGAAACGGTAGACATTGCAGGTGGAGCAGCAACTTTTCAGGTAGATACTGCCGCTTTGGTCACAGATAATTTCGAAGATGATACTGCTTGGGATGAAACAGACACTACCTCCTGGTATGATGATGACAGCTCAGAAGAAATTGTATGGATGGACGATGATGCTTCCTGGGATGATGACAGCAGCTGGGACGATAGCTACGACGACTCTTTTGTCGAAGAGTTACCCGAACGTGAATTAGTGGCTCCAGCCGGAAGGGACTATGTTGCTGAACTCACTGCCACGTTTCAGCCGCCCGGCATATCAGGTCCGGTAATGAAACTGAAGAATACCGATATTCTCATGGTGACCAAATATGACTCTATCACCATCAAAGGGACCAATGGCACTTATGAGTTAAAAGGAAAAAACTTTCTGGGAAATGGAGGAAAGGCTGGTTGGCCGGGAGAACTCAAATCCATGAGTGAAGCAGAAGTGAGGTTTGGTGAGTACTATTTTGATGTTGGCAAGTCTGCACTCTGGACACCTTATGCAACACTCCGCTTTCCACAATTTCTGAACAAAGAGGTGGAAGGGGTTTTCAGATACAAAAGCGTGCCTACAAGGCTGAAAGACAGAGCCGATAAGAATTATCCCTATTTTGAATCAATGCAATCAGATGTGGAAGTAGATTTACCTTTCCAGGGAGTTTCCTACACAGGAGGTATCGCTTTTCAGGGACAAAAAATGTATGGACGGTCTATCTCGAGAAACATTGGTACACTGACAGTGCGCGATGGTAAAGGGAGAAAGATTATTGCGAAAGCTCAGGAGTTTTCATTCGTAGATTCACTGATTACTTCCAAAAATGCCACGGTTTACATCATTCACAAAAATGATACAATCTACAACCCCAGTGTATCCTTTTCTTACGCCCCTGATAGCAAACAGCTGATTTTGTCTAAATCCAACAATCCTGATTTTAAAAATGCCCCGTACTACAGTACTTTTCACCTGATGGATATCTATACCGATAGGGTCGCATGGGATATGAATACCGATAGCCTCGATCTGTCGATAGAGTCTGCCCGGAATCTGGTACCTACCCTCATGATGTCACAAGACTATTTTTCTACTGACATATTCAGACGTTATGCAGCGGGACTTGGCTTTCATCCCGTGATCATTGCTGTCAACTACGCCAGGAAATACGGCATCCAGGAGTTTTACATCGACGAGCTCATGGCGGAATACAAGCTAAACGAGGCAAAAGGCAAAGAGACTGCCAAAATTCTGAAGAGAGAAGGCTTTGCCGAATACGACCCGATTACCCGGTTAGTAAAGCTGAAAGAAAAAGCTTTCCATAGCTGGGAGTCTAACTTTAAAAAGAGAGATTACGATCACTTGCTGATATCTTCCGTTCTGAATTCTGCGCCCAACGCCACCATACATCTGGACGATGATGAACTAATCGTGAGGGGTGTTAAAGAATTTTATCTTTCAAAAGACAAAGAACTGATGATCCGCCCGGACAGCGGAGTGATCAGCCTGTCTTCCAACAGGAATATCAAATTCAATGGCATGGTGAAGGCGGGAGATTTCCGCTACAAAGGAAAAGATTTTGAATTTGACTATGATCAGTTTCTGGTAACTATGCCTACGATTGATTCTATTCAGATTCAAATCACAATCATAGACAGCACTACCGAGGAATCTTCCAGAAAGCCTCAAAAAGAGGCGCTTCGGAATCACATTAATCAAACTTCGGGAACGCTTTATTTGAACTCTCCGACTAACAAATCAGGTAATGAGGAGCTGTATTCATACCCTTATTTCAATTCAGACTCTGAGGCTGTGGTTTATTTCGACTCTCCGGATTACCTCAATGGCGCTTACGACAGATCCATTAAATTCATAGTACCGCCGTTTGAAATCGATAGTATCGATAAGCAAAATCAAAACGCCATTTCTTTTAAAGGACGATTTGAGTCGGGGGGCATTTTCCCGACATTTGAAGAAGAACTGGTCATTATGCCCGACAAATCCCTAGGGTTTATACATGATGTTCCGGACGATGGATATGTTCTCTACAGATCCGGTGCAAAACTTTATAATAATATCCAACTAGATGGTGAAGGAATTCACTCCAGTGGTGAACTCGACTATATTACCACAAGGGTCAACTCGGAAGATTTTACCTTCTACATGGACTCTGTTACTGCAATAGGTACTGATGGCGTAATCAACGAAGGTGACAAATATGGCGCTTCTTATCCGCAGGCTGAGCTTAGCAGATACCGGATGAAATGGCTGCCACGAAAAGACAGTATGTACCTGCGAAGTATAGGAGATCCTTTTCAGTTCTACAATAAAACAGCCACCCTCAATGGAGAAGCTAATGTGACTAAAAAAGGTGTGTTTGGTTCAGGAACCCTGCTTACCAGGGGATCAAGATCACAGTCCAAAGATCTGAACTTTAAGCAGTTTTCATATTCTGCCAGAAACGCGGATTTCGAGGTACTATCAGACAATCCTTCCAAGCCCGCTATGAAAGGTGAAGACATCTCTCTTGAGTTTGACCTGCTGAGTAATACCGCCGATATATCGCCTGAACAGGCGGGGGTAGCGTCTTTGAGTTTTCCCTATGCACAGATGAAAACATCGCTATCGGAAGCATTCTGGGACCTGGAAGATTCTGTAGTGACGATGCTGAAGTCGCCTAATGTCGATATTAGGAATTCCTACTTTTACAGCACCAAACCGGAGCTAGACTCACTGGCGTTTAGTGCGGCGCAGGCGTCCTACGATATCAATACTTTTGAATTGCAGATTGCCGGAATTCCATACATAATCGTTGCTGACGCTAAAATAACTCCCGAAAATGGCGAAACGACCATTTTGAAAGACTCTGAATTGCTCCCATTTAACAATGCAGAAATTGTCATCGATACGCTCAATGAATATCATTACCTCTTTAATGGTAATATTAAAATTCTATCCCGAAAATCCTTCGAAGGAGATGCCACCTATAAGCTCGTAAATGCTGAAGAGGATAGTTTCAATATCAAATTCGAAAGCTTTGTGCTGGAAGAAGTGCCTGTTGGGAAGAAAGAAACCCAGCTGATGACTGTTTCCGGTGGAGAAATTCTGGAGAGCGATCAGGTTGAGGTATCCGCAGGATTTAAATACAAAGGTTCGGTAACCATGTTTGCCTACAAAGAACCACTGGAACTCGATGGATTGGTGCAACTTGAAACTTCCAGTTTTGGCAGTGATTACAACAAATGGATCAGATATCAACGGGATGGCGAAGAAAATGCTGTTGTAATAGACTTTGAATCTGCTGTTTATGAAGATGGTGAGCCTGTCAACGCAGGATTGCATTTCGACATCAGGGGTAATTTGTATCCTTCCCTGCTGGGAGACAGACGGGATATCAGCGATATCGATTTCTTTGTACCAAAAGGAGAGATCAGGTATAATCTTGACAATACCTATTATCAGATTGAAACCCCCACTAAAACCAAGGGAGAAACGTATCAGGGAACCACATTCATATATGATGACAATACGCAGGATATCATCTTTGAAGGATTGGTAGATTTTTCTAAATCACAAAACAAAGGCTTTGAGATGCGAACCTCAGTGCTTGGAACCGGAAATTCGAAAGACGAGACCTATTCGATGGACATCATGTCGTTGATCAACTACGATATTCACCCTTCTATTCCAGATCTGATGGCGCTGGATTTCGTCGATCTGCTGGACAGAATCGGGTTGACTCCTGCACATGACAACAGCATTCAGCTCATGTATAAACTTGCCAACATCATCGGCGATGAGTCCACCAGAGATTACGAAGAAAAAAGCCTGAGAAACTATACGCCGCTAGTGGATGCGGATAGAGAGTTACCTATTACGTTAGGTATTTCGAATTTAAAAATGGAATGGTCCAACAAGGAGAAGTCCTGGTACAGCACATCAAAAATAGGTTTATCCCATGTTGGAAGAACAGATATCAATGCTAAAATGAACGGTTTCGTGGAAATCAAGAAAAGCGAATCTGAACAGGATATCATCAATATCTTCTTGCAACCTTCAGCAGGTACGTGGTACTTCCTGGGCTATGAAGATCATCACCTGTTTTTACTTTCTTCCAATGAAGAATTTAACAATGCAGTTGTCGAAAAATCAAACAGCAACAAATCCAAGGTTGGGGAGCTCGTTTATCTCAACGCTGAACTGAGCGAAGTGCTGGAATTCATTGACAACTTCAGACTCGTACACCTGGGAATTACAGAACCTTACGACCTTCAGGTGCCCGGCGATATAGGGCTTGAGGACGACGAAAACTTCGATACTATTGAAAAAGTAGAAGATGACGATGACGATGGTTTTGGATTCTGATTCTATTACCTCATTTTTGTAAGGTTACTCTTTTTTCAATACCATAAACCCAATACCCCAAATGAAGTCGTTGCAATATATCAATGATCATAAAGAACAGTTTTTAAACGAACTGATCGACCTGTTGAAAATACCTTCCGTCAGCGCTGATTCAAAATTCAGTGACGATGTAAGAAAAGCAGCAGGATTTATCAAGGAAAAACTGGAGGTGGCGGGTGCCGATCAGGTTGAAATCATCGAGACCGGAGGACATCCGATTGTCTATGGAGAAAAAATTGTAGATGCATCTCTACCTACCATCCTGGTTTATGGACACTATGACGTTCAACCGGCAGATCCGTATGAGCTGTGGGATTCACCACCTTTTGAACCTGTCATTAAAAACGAAAGAATCTATGCCCGCGGCGCCTGTGACGACAAAGGACAAATGTACATGCATGTAAAAGCCTTTGAAGCCATGATGGCCTCCGATGAGCTGTACTGCAATGTGAAGTTCATGATAGAAGGCGAAGAAGAGGTGGGTTCGGAAAACCTGGAGACATTTGTAAAAGCGCATAAAGACAAGCTAAAAGCTGATGTAATACTCATTTCCGATACGGGAATTATCAATAATGAAACCCCTTCAATTACGGTAGGTCTGAGAGGATTGAGCTACCTGGAAGTGGAAGTTACCGGACCCAACAGAGATCTCCACTCCGGAATGTATGGCGGTGCAGTAGATAATCCTATCAACGTACTCTGTACCATGATTGCCAAATTGAAAGATGAAAACGGCAGAATTATGATTCCCGGATTCTATGACAAAGTGGTGGAGCTAAGCAAAGAAGAAAGAGCTAAAATGGCCAAAGCACCTTTCGATCTGGAAGATTATAAAGCAGCGCTTGAGCTCAGTGACGTTTTCGGTGAAAGTGGCTATTCTACCATTGAAAGAACGGGTATCAGGCCAACATTGGATGTCAACGGTATCTGGGGTGGCTATATCGGTGAAGGCGCAAAGACTGTGTTACCTTCCAAAGCCTATGCGAAAATTTCCATGAGACTTGTTCCGAATCAGGTGAGTGATGAAATCACAAAACTTTTTGAAGATCATTTCAAAAGCATTGCCCCTGATTCTGTGACGGTAAAAGTAACACCTCATCACGGTGGTGAAGCTGCTGTGGTGGCTACCGATTCTGCGGCCTACAAAGCCGCTGAGCAGGCGATGGAGGAAAGCTGGGGCAAAATGCCGATACCGACAAGGGAAGGCGGAAGCATCCCAATTGTAGCGTTGTTTCAGGAAGTATTGGAACTAGATTCCATCCTTTTAGGTTTTGGTCTGGACGAAGATGCCATACACTCTCCCAATGAAAGCTACGGGCTTTTCAATTATTACAGAGGAATAGAGACGATATCTTTGTATTATAAACATTTTGCCAACTTATCGAGGTAAGCTGTAATCTGATGAATATGCACTTGAAAAAACTATCTCTGCTGTTACTGCTACTCATTCCAGTGATGGGGATGTCGCAAATATTGAAAAAAGCGACGTGGAAGTATCAGCTGGAACCTGTAAATCCAA
Organism: Bacteroidota bacterium; assembly: GCA_038525605.1. GTDB lineage: Bacteria > Bacteroidota > Bacteroidia > Cytophagales > Cyclobacteriaceae > JANSWY01. The sequence goes on along the minus strand of JBCBHL010000014.1, from coordinate 12,626 downwards.
AAGCTGGTGATGAAGCGGAACTCGTATTTAAAGTAGATATCGCACCAAACTGGTACGTCTATTCTACCGACTTTGATTTGGTACCGGGTCCGATAGTGATGACCTATGAATTTGAAGAAAACGATACCTACGAGCTCATCGGAGATATTGTGCCCGTTGGCTCCAAAAAGGGATATGACGATATCTATGAAGGAGATTACACCTACTTCACTGAAAAAGCAGAGCTGAGGCAAAAGGTAAAGATTCTTTCTGACAACTTCCTGATCAAAGGGGTTTATGAATACCAGGTGTGTTCAACGATAGACGGTAAGTGTATCCTCGAAGATGATGAATTTGAAGTAAAAGGCGGAAGCGGCGTGTCAAATGGAGATACCGCTGAAAGTGGCAACCCGAGTGATGACGAAAGTGGAGATCAGTCAATCTGGTGGGTGCTGGCTGTCGGTTTTGGCTGGGGTTTGATCGCTATGTTAACACCCTGCATATATCCATTGATCCCTATTACTATTTCCATTTTTCTCAAGCAAAGTAACAGCAGAGCTGAAGGCATTAAAAAAGCAGTGATTTACGGCGTTTCCATTATCGTATTCTTTCTGGTACTGGGCTTTGCAGTATCGGCGATTTGGGGAGCAACCGCTATGAATGAATTAAGTACACATTGGCTGTTCAATGTAATCTTATTTACCCTTTTCGTCCTCTTTGGTCTATCATTTCTGGGACTTTTTGAAATTCAGTTACCTAATTCACTGGTAACCAAAATTGACAAACAAGCTGACAAGGGAGGATATATTGGTATATTTTTCATGGCCATCACATTGGTAGTCGTGAGCTTTTCGTGTACTGCTCCTGTCGTAGGTACTGCAATTATCGAGGCACTCAGCGGTGGTAAGGTTCTTTTTGGCGTAGTGTCTATGTTGGGCTTTTCGCTGGCATTTGCCATTCCATTTACCCTGTTTGCGTTATTTCCCAATTTATTGAACTCACTGCCAAAATCCGGGGGCTGGCTAAACTCAGTCAAGGTTGTACTCGGTTTTCTGGAGCTGGCACTGGCACTGAAATACCTCAGTGTAGCTGACTTAGCTTACCACTGGGGCATCCTGGACAGAGATGTCTTTCTGGCCTTATGGATCATCATCTTCAGCATGATGGGATTGTATTTGTTAGGAAAAATCAGGTTCGAGAAAGATTCACCATTGACACATTTGCCTGTTATGAGAATGATGACAGCTCTGTTAACATTTGCTTTTGTTGTTTACCTGATTCCTGGTTTGTGGGGTGCTCCACTCAAGCCACTTTCCGGTTACCTGCCTCCACAGCACACAATGGATTTCAAAGGTAGCGGAGGAACAGTATCCGCAGATATTCCCGATCCTGTTTGTGAAGCTCCTAAATATGGAAATATCCTGCATGCGCCGCATGGCATTCCTGCATACTTCGATTTTGACCAGGCGATCAACTGCGCAAAAGCTTCTAATAAGCCACTTTTCATTGACTTTACAGGACATGGCTGTGTGAACTGTCGTGAGATGGAAGCCCGTGTATGGGCAGACCAGGAAGTACTTAAAAGACTGAAAAACGATTTTGTAGTCGTCGCATTGTATGTGGACGACAGGACTGAATTACCGGAAAACGAGTGGGTACGATCAAAGGCCGATAGTAAGATCAAAAAGACCATCGGAAAGAAAAATGCCGACTTCCAAATCGCTGAATATAACAACAATGCACAGCCTTATTATGTCATTTTAGGTCATGAAGATCTGAAACCCTTGGTAAAACCTAAGGCATATGACTTAAATATTGCTAACTTTGTCTCTTTCCTAGATGAAGCTAAAAAAGCCTTTAACAACAGATAAACCGCCCAATTTGTAGTAAAAGCTTTTATTTTATGAAACACACTAGTTCGAATTTCCCGGCTAACGGCTTAGCCTTGCTATTGCTGATGTTGCTGTTTATCACTTTTGTGGGGTGTAAATCTGATCAAAAGTCTGAAAGTGCTTTACAGGAAGGCATAGAGGATACTGTTACAGTATCGATACCTGAACCCAAGCTACTCTATGGCATTACCATCGATTCTTTACACATCTTTGAAGATAAGATCAAGCGCAATCAAAACCTGGCCGACATCCTGTTGCAACACAATGTTGAATTTCAGAAAATCAATGAGATTGCTACAAAATCTAAGAAAGTCTTTGATGTCAGAAAACTGAACTACGGGAAAAAATATACGATACTAGCTGAAAAAGAAGATTCACTGACTACAGCCACCCATTTCATCTACGAACCCAATCCATATGAGTATGTAGTCTACCAACTGAAGGATTCTGTGCATGCCTATAAAGAAAATAAAGAAATTGTTGTTGAGGAAAAAGAACTGGCAGCTGAAATTAACAGCTCCATGTATATGGCGATACTGGAAGCAGGTGGCAATGCTGAACTGGTTAATAAATTAGTTGATGTGTTTGCCTGGCAGATAGATTTCTTCAGGATTCAAAAAGGAGACAGGTTCAAAGTAATCTACGAAGAAGAATCAGTAGATGGCAAAGTTGTTGGAATCGGGAAAATCAAAGGTTCTTATTTTGAGCACTTTGGAAATGGTTATTACGCCGTTCATTACGATCAGGGTAGCGGAACTGATTATTTCGATGAAGAAGGAAACAGTCTTAGAAAAGCATTTTTGAGAGCTCCTCTCGAATATACAAGGATCAGCTCCAGATATTCAGGAAGAAGGTATCATCCTGTGTTGAAAAGGTTTAAAGCACATCTGGGAACTGATTATGCTGCTCCTAAAGGTACACCCATTAGAAGTGTAGGAGAAGGAATTGTGACGGAAGCCCGCTTTAAAAAGTACAATGGTAATTATGTTAAAATCAGGCACAATGCTACCTATTCCACGCAGTATTTGCACATGTCTAAAATTGCCAGTGGTATCAAGCCCGGTGTCAAAGTAAAGCAGGGGCAGACTATCGGGTATGTTGGTAAAACGGGACTGGCAACTGGAAATCACCTGTGCTTCAGGTTTTGGAAATCTGGAAAACAGGTAGACGCTTTAAAAGTTGAGCTCCCACCATCAGAACCCATCAAAGAAGAACATAAGGAAGCTTACTTTGAACAGAGAAAGAAGATTGTGGATCAACTCGACTTGATTGAGTTCCCTTCAGCAACCGTTCTGGCAAGCGTAAAATCACCTATTTTAAAGGTAAAATAACTGATTCTTAAGAAAATGTTATAACTTACATAAGTCTTAAAAAAATTATTTTAAAAATGATAAAAGTTATAATTAGTAACATTCTATTGTTTTTAGGCTATATACACGCTACTCAGGCTACTAGTTTCGAAAGCTACAAATTACCCGGCGATACGTTGGTAAAGATCACTGGTAAAGTAGTTAACGTAGACGACAGTACTTCTATTCCTGCTACTATTTTGTATCAGAAACTCCCCTACTATGACGACATGGGAATGGCTTCTGCTCAGGATGATAGTGGAGAGTATGAAATGTTTATGATCAAAAATGTGAAATATTCAATCATGGTTAAGGCCAGTGGTTTCGATACCATTGAGGAGGAATATGTTGTTGCTGACAACGAAAATGCAGGGCTTATCAAAAAGCATTTTTACCTTTCTCCTGATGCTGACAATAGAAGAATCTCCCTCGACAACCTTATTTTTGCCAGCAGTAGTGCCACTATTTCCAAAGGGTCTTATTCGGAACTGGATGATCTGGCCAAGTGGATGTCTGACAGACCATCGAAAATCATTCAGCTGGAAGGGCACACCGACTTTCAGGGTAGTGCAACAGCAAACATGCAGCTTTCTCAGGACAGGGTAGACGCTGTTAAGAGCTATTTAAGCAAAAAGGGAATTAAGAAAAACAGAATTCGAACCAAAGCATTCGGGGGCACACAACCGCTCACAAAGGAGCGCACGCCGGAAGGAAAAGCGAAAAACAGACGTGTTGAAGTAAGAATTTTAAATTAAGTATTCATTTAACAGCTACGGATAAGACTTAGAATTCTAACCAAAAAATATTAATGAGCAGTTCAAGTTATGTCTAGGTACCTACTAACATTTAGCATTTTTTTGTCAATTATAACTACTACGCTGGCACAGGAAACAGTTTTCTGGGCAAACGAAGTATATGACGTATCATCAGAGTATTCACCATTAGAATATTCGGCACTTCAGGTGCTGCATAAACCAAATGTATTTCCTGCCGGTGGTGATAGCCCGAATGCGTGGAGACCCAATAATAAATCCAGCAAAAACTTCATCACAGTTTCTTTCGAAGAAAAAATCAAGGTAAGGCAAATAGCCATCATGGAGACAGAAAATCCAGGTGCCATTACCGCGGTATATGCCTACGACAAAGACTATAATCAGTACTTGTTATTCGAACTGGAACCTAGAGCGATTCCTTTGGATAGCAGGCCACTGAATCTGTTTTTCGAAGAAACAGAGTATGAAGTGGAAGCCATCAGAGTGGAAATGGATGGTAAAGCTGTTGAAGGATATAATGCGATTGATGCGATTGCCATCTCCAACTCTAACATTCCAATCACTGTGCTTATCAATATTGCTCAGAATGTAAATCAGGATATACAAGCTGATAAGCTCGGCAAAAACGTCAACAGCTCATACATCGAGCACAGCCCGCTTTTATCCCCCGATGGAAAAAGACTGTATTTCAGTAGACAGTATCATCCGGATAACGTAGGTGGCGTAGATGATAATGAAGACATCTGGTATTCGGAAAAAGACCCTGCAACAGGTGAGTGGATGCCTGCAAAAAATATTGGTGCCCCGCTCAATAACGCCGGACCCAACTTCATCAGTTCTATTACTAAAGTTGGTGATGAAACCATTCTGCTTCTAGGTAACAGGTATGAAAGCAAGGGTAGAATGGTGTCCGGGGTGTCGATGGCAACCATAGACAGAGACGGTAACATTTCTAAGCCTAAGAATATCGACATTGAGGACGATTATAACTATTCTGCGAATGCAGATTTCTACATCTCAAAAGACCAGGAAGTGATGTTGATGGCAGTAGAAAGAGATGACACCTATGGTGGAAGAGATTTATATGTTTCTTTCAAAAAGAAAAATGAAGACTGGTCCGCTCCTCAGAATCTAGGTGATAACTTAAACACCGTAGCTGAAGAAGCGTCTCCATTCCTGGCCGACGATGAAACTACTTTGTATTTCTCATCGAACGGTTACAGTGGTTACGGAGGCAAAGATATTTTCGTGTCAAAAAGACTTGATGATTCATGGCTGAATTGGTCCGAGCCTGAAAACCTCGGAAAAGGAATTAACACGAAAGGTGATGATGTCTATTTCAACATTCCTACCTCAGGAAAACACATTTATTTTACCAGAGGAGATGTGGATGAAGACACTGATATCTTTAGCTTTAAAGCTGATGAATTCTTTGTAACTGATGAGAACCCGATCATTGCATCAAATGATACTCCTCCGGTAGAAGATACACCACCAGTTGATACAAAAGAAGAAGTAAAGCCAGTAGAAGATGTGGTAGTTGCCGAAGTAACGCCTAAAGAAGAAACGCCAAAGGTTGAAATCCCTGAAGTTGAAGAAGTTTTTGTAAAAGTGGAAGGTAACGTGCTAAACGAGAAAACCAATCAGCCTTTAGCAGCAAAAGTGATCGTTGAAAGGCTACCTGACGGTATCGAAATCGGAGAAGTAAATTCCGACCCTGTAACAGGAGCATATGATTTTACCCTTAGACCAGGAGCCAGATACGGTTTCCGTGCGGAAGCTGAAGGTTATCTTGCAGAAGATGAGAATATTGATCTCAACGACGTGAAAGAGTCAACAACAATCAATAAGACTTTGTACTTAGCACCAATTGAAAAGGGTGTTTCTATTGTATTTAACAACATCTTCTTCGATTTTGATAAAGATGTCCTAAAAACAGCCAGTTATCCTGAGCTTGAAAGGGTATTAGAGCTACTAAAAAGCAAGAAAATTGACAGAATAGAGATTTCGGGTCATACCGATTCTATGGGGCCGGAAGATTATAACTTAAGTCTGTCAAAAAGAAGAGCCAACAGAGTATATGAATACTTTGTAGGAAAGGGAATAGATAAGAGCAGATTAGAGGTAGTAGCTATGGGAGAATCCAAGCCAACGCATCCTAACGATACTATCCCTAACAGAAAGAAAAACAGAAGAGTGGAGTTTAAAGTACTTCAGGTACAATAAACACTATTAAAAGGATATTGAGAAGCCCATTAGACTAGTTCAAATGGGCTTTTTTATTTCTACTATTCCCCAAATCGACATCAGATCAGGTAAGGATTGTGAGGATCAGCAGATAATCTCGCAAATACCCTCTCAAATAAAGCAGTCATTTAAAGGAAGAAGTTCAAAATTTGATTATGCTCCAGCCAAGATTCTGGTAAAACCACTTTGTCAATAACCAGAACAGAAAATATTAGTAAATCAAATTAAGTACTTAATCACTTCCACTCCAGGGTATTAAGCATGTGCAAAATATCTGTTTTGATAAAATTAATCGATGGGGCCAGCGAATCATTTTTAGTAGCAGTCTTAAAATACAAAGCCCCTCTCAGGAAATGGTTGGTAGAATCTGATACATGAAAAGCCAGCTGACTTGGCACCTCTCCTTCCAGCTCCGAAACTGATGCAAAAGAACCGTCAGGCAACTCCAAAACAGTTTCTTCGATGGAATACGCCTTCTGATTGTGCTGAGCTGTTAACCTGTACGAAGTAGTGATAAACTCCTCCGTGAGCTTCTGATTTTTCAAGATTGGCTTATAGCTCACCTCGACAGAAGCATCAAAATAGGGATAATATAAATCGATCCAATAACGCTCGCTGATCCATGAAGAATCTTTCACCAGCAAGGCGTGCTTAGAATATTCAAAAGCATAAGGAAATGAATCAGGCAGGTTTTGATAGGTTCTCTCCGGTAAGTCTATTCGGTTATACCCTTTAGGTTTAGGAAGATAGGTCTCACTGCCACACGCTCCTAAAATAATCAACACTAACAGGAACAGTCCACTATTTACTCTGATCTTCCACATAATGACTTGGGTTTATAAACACTCTTACCCGCTTTATTCTTTTCTGATCTACTGCCACTGTTGTAAACGTAAACCTTTCGTAATTTATTACTTCACCAGCGTGGGGTAATTTGTTGTTAAGCTCCAACAGTAGTCCCCCCAGCGACTCACTTTCTCCTTTTGCCTCCTCAAATTCAGCACCATCAACATCTATGGCCTTACAAAAGTCGTTAAGTGATGTCTTACCTTCAAAAATAAAAGTATTATCATCGAGCTTGGTGTAACCCTCATTGTGGGCTTCATCAAACTCATCATTGATTTCTCCTACAATTTCTTCAATGATATCCTCCAATGTGATCAGCCCCGATGTACCGCCGTACTCATCAACGACAATTGCCATATGGACCCTCTTTTCCTGAAAATCTTTAAAGAGGCTATCAATCTTTTTACTCTCAGGAACGAAAAAACCATCTCTCAAAAGCGTGTGCCACTTAAAATCTTCGTCCTTCTCCACATGTGGCAACAAGTCTTTAGCATACAGTATTCCCTCAATCTTATCGATCGTTTCATTGTAAACAGGCACCCTCGAGTAACTGTTCTTATTGATTTGATCCATCAGCTCATGAAAATCCATTTGGTTGTCAAAAGCAGTTATATCCATTCTGGACTTCATCACCTGTTTGACAGAAAGTGTGCTGAAATTCACAATTCCTTTCAGGATGTCCTTTTGATTTGGGGTCGTTTCCTGCTCATGGGTAAGCTCCAGTGCATGATTGAGTTCATCTACACTTACATTGTATCCCTTTCTCTTATACCTGTTTTCGATGATGTTGCTCATCGACATCAACACCCATGAGATCGGCTTGAAAAAGGAGTGGTTGAGCTTTAGAAAACCTGACATCAGGGAGGCAAATCCTTTCCTGTTGTGGTTGGCATAAACTTTTGGAATGATCTCACCAAACAGTACGATGACTACTGTAATGGAGGTAGATAATGCCACAACAATTTCACCTCCGGCTTCCTTACCGCCCGTCAGCTTCCAGGTAGCATAAGTTGAAATAGTGACTATAGAGATATTGATCAGGTTATTTAGAATAAGAATCGTTGCTAGCAACCGCTGTGGGTTCGCCAGCAACGTTACAATTCTCTTTTCTTTCGGTTGCTTCGACAGCACACAACTATCCAGTTCTTCGGATGTCAGTGAAAAATAAGCAATCTCCGAACCTGAAACCAGCCCTGACAAAAGCAATAATGCCAGTAGTAGTACTCCTGTTATGACAAAAAAAGGAATATCTGCTGATCCTAAAGTGGCCAGCAGCAGCGTCGGGAGGGGGTCTTCTATGCTAGTTTCCAAAAGTGTTGGTTAAGTTAAACACTAAAACGGTAAATCGTCGATCTCCGTTTCAACCGGTGCTACCGTCGTATTTTTAGCCGTTTCTGCTGCAGGCTGTTGCTGATTATATGACTGTCCCTGGTCACCATAGCCGCTGTTTCCACCTTCCGATGGTCTGCCTCCGAGCAATGTCATCTCTCTGACCACTACCTCAGTCGTATAGCGCTTGTTGCCATCTTTGTCGTCCCAGGATCTTGTGGTTAGTTTACCTTCCACATATACCTGCGAGCCTTTTGCCAGATATTTTTCGGCTATTTCAGCAAGCGGTGTCCATAGAACAACATTATGCCATTCTGTCTTGGTTACACGCTCTCCGTCTTTTGTCTTATAAGTTTCGCTGGTAGCCAAAGGAAAATTTACAACCGCACGGCCATTTTCCAAATGCCTGATTTCAGGATCCTTACCCAAATTACCTACCAATATTACTTTATTAACTCCTGCCATTTTGAAACTTGTTATTTAGTTTTAGTTCGTTTTAATTTTTAATTTGATCCGTTGATGAAAACAAAAATTTTGATTCCTTCTCCGAAAAATCGTGCAAATTAAACTGAATTATCTTTGGGATCAGAACCATTTTGTTAAAAAAACTGATTTATCGAAGACATAATTGTAAAGCTTCTTGAATAATTAATCAGATTTATCTTTATATAAAGCTAAAGAAAAAAACACTTCGTTCAAATAGTTATCAATTAACTTTGGTTTGGGTATTGAAGAAACCGCCTCAAAATCATGGCCTTTCATTTTGGATATCATGTCCGCAAACGGTTTTTTGTCCTGAACAGAGATCATATGAAACTTCGCAAAAATCCGCTGGTGGGTGAGTATATGTTTGAACACCGCAGATTCATCAATCAATTCAGATGCCGTTATCTGACCCTCGTCGAGCAATTCCTCCAAACTGCTATGTTCAGCCTTGCTTTCTATTAGGTGAAAGTCATGCAGTCCCTGCCATATGTCATTTGCTCCTCTTTCTTTCATGTACACCTTACCATCGCTGATCAGTACCAGATAATGAAAATACCTGTTTCTCACCTTCACCTTCTTTATTTTGACCGGGAGCATGCTTTGCTGCTGGTTTTGAAAGGCAAAACAGCCTGATTGCAGCTCACAATATAAGCACAAAGGCTTTGCGGGCGTACAGTGCATAGCACCAAATTCCATAATGGCCTGATTGAATGCGTCTGGCCTGTCCACATCAATGACTTCTTCCAGTATCGGATAAAACTCCTTCTTGTTTTTAGGGTCCGCGATATCAGCTGTGATCCCAAAATACCTGGAAATCACCCGAAAAACATTCCCATCCAAGACGGGTACCGGCTCCCTGAAACTAAATGAAGCAATTGCGGCGGCTGTGTAATCGCCGATACCTTTCAGTTTTTTAAGTTCAGCAGCAGTTTGCGGAAACTTTCCGTCGAAGGATTCCACCACCATTATAGCACAGGCATGTAGATTTCTGGCACGTGAATAGTATCCCAGACCTTGCCAAAGTCTTAGCACCTGTTGCTCATCGGCAGCAGCTAAATCATGAACGGAGGGAAACGCGTTGACAAACTTTTCATAGTACGGAAGGCCCTGTACCACACGTGTCTGCTGCAGAATAATTTCTGATAGCCAGATTTTATAGGGATCGGTGGTTTGTCTCCAGGGAAGGTCTCTTTTGTTTTTATTGTACCAGGAAATTATAATTCCGGAAAAGCTGTTACTCATGAAGCGAATCTAATGACGAAAATTAAATATTCATTTATAGATGAACTGCTGGCTACATTGAAAGTTTGATCGAATGGATTAATTCAGTAACTGAATAAGAATCAAATCTATGCAATCGGAAAAAGAAATAATCCCAAATCTACTTGTTGACAGTCTCACTCGCATAAAATTTCAGGATAAAATGGTGATTATTAGGCATAAAGGGAATTTAATTAGTACAACATGTTTTTATTTACAATTCACTAATTTAACTTTGCTGGCTAAATAAATTGGCAATATCACCTAATCAATAAACCCACATAATTGTGACTAAAGCAGAGGTAATAAACGAAATATCCGAGAAGACGGGAATAGACAAGACGGATGTACAAATAACTGTTGAGGCATTTTTTTCAGTTGTTAAAAATTCGATGGCGGAAGGAGAAAATATTTATGTTAGAGGATTTGGAAGCTTTGTTAATAAAAAGAGAGCCAAAAAAATAGCAAGAAATATTTCTAAAAACACTGCTATCGTTATTGATGAGCATTACATCCCGAGCTTCAAGCCATCGAAAGTATTTGTAGAAAAGATCAAAGGAAGTAAAAAGATCAAGTAAGTAAGTTGTTATGCTGAGAGCTCGGATCTTATTGGTAGTTGCATCAGTAGTATTGGTTTTTGCTATTTATCAGCTACCACGGGTGGTGGTCGAAAACGATGTAGTAGCCGATGCTCAGCAGTTGGAGGAACCTTCGGAATTAACTGAAGAAAACCCTGATGGACACAGCCTGGAAATCAGTGAAGAACTCGAAAAAAGAATAGCTTCCTTACAGGAAAAAATCGATGTAGAGGAAAATCCAAAAAATTTAATTAATTTTGCGGACTCTTTAGGGAGGATTTACTTAAGTGTAAATCAGCTAGATAGTGCATATGCATATGCGCAAAAGATCTTTGAAATTGATTCTGAAGAATATGGTCAGCTCAAGTCCGGACTGTTATTGTACAGTGTATTTGAGTTAACCAACGATCAGCAAAAGTCAGCTGCACTTGGTCAGCGGGTGAGAACTTTGTTAGAGCCGATTGCCACATCGAGCGGAGACTTATCTCTGAAGATAAAAATCGGGATGACATATGTTTCAGGTCAAAACCCGATGAAAGGCATTTTGATGATCAGAGAGGTGTTAGATGAAGACCCTCAGAATGTTGAGGCGCTTTTTAAGCTTGGTTTTCTGGCAGTACAGTCAGGACAACTTGAAAAAGCAGTTGAAAGGTTTGAACAAATTCTTTCGATTGAACCCAAAGACTGGAATTCCGTGTTGTATCTGGGTATCAGTTTGACGGAGCTTGGTCAGGTTACTAAAGCCAAAAAGCAATTTGAAAGAATCATAGAAGAAAGCAATATTCCGGTACTCCAGCAAATCGCCAGAGATTACCTGAAAAAAATAGAATAAAACTTTTAAAAGAATTTAAATTTAAAAATTATGCCTTGCGGTAAAAAAAGAAAAAGACATAAGATTTCTACTCACAAGAGAAAGAAAAGACTAAGAAAGAATAGACACAAGAAAAAGTAATTCTAGTCTTTATCCGTATCAATGAGTAATGAATTAATAATTAACTCAACTCAGAACGGAAGCCGAATTGCTCTTGTAAAGAATAAGCAACTTGTTGAATTTCATCAGGAAAGTGATGATGTTCAATTTAATGTTGGTGATATATACCTGGGTAACGTCAGAAAAGTTGTTCCCGGACTCAATGCTGCATTCATAGACATTGGGTACGAAAAGGATGCTTTTCTACACTATCTGGACTTAGGTCCACAGGTACAATCTTTGAATAAGTTCACCAAGTTTGCCCTTACCAGAAAAAATACCAGTTCTAAACTAGGGAAGTTTAGAAACGAAGCTGATATTAATAAACTGGGTAAGATCAATCAGGTACTGACCAAAAACCAGAAAATACTGGTTCAGGTAGTAAAAGAGCCTATTTCTACAAAGGGCCCACGTCTTTCATGTGAGTTGTCTATAGCGGGCAGGTATCTCGTACTTGTGCCGTTCTCCAGTGTTGTAAGTGTTTCTAAGAAAATAACTGATAGCAACGAGAGAAAAAGACTACACAGACTTGTCAGCTCAATAAAACCGGAGAATTTTGGAGTAATTATCAGAACTGTTGCATCCAACAAGGATGTGAAAGAGCTTGATAAAGACCTTAGAAATCTGGTAGATATTTGGGATGAAGGTATTAAAACGCTGAAAAAAGCGAAACCCCGGGATAAGGTGATCGGAGAGATGAACAGAGCAAACTATATTTTGAGAGATGTTCTGAATGAATCTTTCGATAACATTATAGTAGATGATAAATCGATTCATAGCGAAATCAAAAATTTCATTCAGTCGATCGCCCCGGACAAAGAAAAACTCCTCAAACTACACACTTCCAAAGCAAAGATTTTTGAGCGATACGGTATTGAGAAACAGCTCAAAACGTTGTTTGGTCAATCGGTTAGTGT
>JBCBHL010000013.1:0-44496 GCA_038525605.1 Bacteroidota bacterium | reverse complement strand
CCCGAACTGGAGCAGGCGGTTATTGATTTTAAGCAAAAGTATGATTTTGAAGGCAGGGCGGATTTTACCATCAAAAATCTGACTCAGACTTTGAAGGATTATTTTGGCATTGCCGTGGAATATGAGCAATTGGCTTCCAATAAGTTGCTATCGGATATCAGGTCTTATTATAATAAAGAAAAGAAGGTATTGTCAGTCAATAAAAACCTGACAGTGGCTCAGGAGAAGTTTCTGATTGTCCGGGAGCTGGCTTTTCAATTCATGGAATACAGCGAAAGACCTGCTGAAACTCCCCCACAACGCAAACACTCATTTACGGAACTGCTCAATAATTTCAAAGCTTCTTATTTTTCAGTTGCGTTTTTGATGGATAAGGAGGAAGTGATCGGCGATATCAAAGATTTTGTGAAGTCTGCCAAGTGGTTTGATCAGGATGTTTTATCGATTCTGAACAAATATGATGCAACACCGGAGATGCTCATGCAACGGCTTACCAATATACTACCAAGTACATTTGGTTTCAATAATCTGTTTTTTCTCAAAATGGTTAACAAGCCAGGGCACGAAGGTTACAGACTTACAAAAGAGTTGCATCTTTCCAAGTTACATAATCCTTATGGTAATGAACTGGATGAGCATTATTGTCGCAGGTGGATTTCTGTTGGGATTTTGTCAGAGCTTGCCTCCGGTAAGGTAGAAGGGCCGATAGCCAGGTTACAGATCTCGAAATATTTTAATACTATCAACGAGTATCTGTGTCTGTCGATTGCTACACCCAACAGCTCTAATGAAGAGGAGGTGTTGAGTATTACGGTTGGTTTTCAGTTGGACAAAAAGTTTAAAGACCGGATAGGTTTCCTGGACTCTTCCTCAATTGTCGAAAGGGAGGTACATACTACCTGCGAAAGATGTCCTATCACTGATTGTGCTGATCGGGCTGCCTCTGCCTGGAAGTTGGATAAGCTCAACCAGCACAAGCAGGTAGAGAAAGCATTAAAGGAACTTAATTGATTTTTAATGTGATGATCTGAGTGACCTGTTCCCCATAGTGATCAAAGTTATCATCGGAAATGAGGTAGAGTTTACTTTTATCAGCGTTGAATGTCATGCCTTCAATGTTGTCCACTTCAAAAGGAACATCTGTCGTGTAAAAATCGAATACTTTTTTGGGTTTTAGCAGGTCGAAATTTCCGGTAAGAATATTGGTCTCCTCAGTTAGGGAAACCATGTAAAGTCGAACGTGTAATTTCTTAGAAGTACCTCCTAAAAATGCTCTTTCAAGGAAAATAAGTGTGTTATTATCGAAAGCCAGAATTTCAGTGACGCCATTGTCTCTTCTAAAACTCTCTTTTTGTTCTTCTGTCAGATTGCTTTCTGAGGGCGGTACGTGCAGCGGATAGAGATACTGTCCTATCATCTCATTATTTTTCAAATCGTATTGATAAACCGAGATAGCTCCGAGGTTTTCTTCTTCACCACCTCTCACAGTACTGTTGTCGAGTGGTCGTTCCATGCTGAAATAGAGGTTCGATTCATCGTCGGACAGGCATATTCCTTCAAAGCCACTGTTGTACTTTATTTCGTTGCTTTTATGTATTTCCTGTACATAATCACCTTCTGCAGAGATTTTCATGATGACTGTATGATAGGTTCCTTCATCGGAAATGATGAAATTTCCGTTAATCGCTCTCAATGATTCCGGATTGATGGTAGCTAGCTGATCTTTTAAAGGAAGAATTTTGACATCACTCACAGAAACCTGTCCTGTATCGGGGTGAGTAAGGGAAAAACTGTAAATAGTAGCTGTTTTACTATTGTTATTCTTCGTATTGGAATTGTCAGTAATCGCAAGATAGCGATCCGATTCTTTATCGTAAGTAATTCCTGAAAGTCCACCAATGAACCTGCCATCTACTTGTAGGTTATTAAGCTTATCCGTATAACTTTCGTAAGTAAATACCGGAAAATTCTGAGCATTTAAAGGGACTATTGCCCAAATCAATGCAATCAGGAAAAGCGTAAGTTTCATAAGTTTTTTATACCGGGTAAAGTTTCACAAAAAAACAAAATTGCTTAAACTAAACCAAACCTGGATTTCGTTTAAGTGCTTCATTAAAGTTTGATCGTACGGTAGCAAATCCGGCAAATGTTCATAGGAACATCACCAGCAAATTGCTAGCTGTACTATTCGGAAATAATATTTCCCACCTGCTATTCAGCAATGTGTTCTAGTAACTTAAGTAGATTTGTGTTTCTGATATTTTTAACTGGAATGATCTGCGACGATCACCCATTTACCCTCAATTTTTTTCCACAGTAATGTGTAATGTCCATTGAGATTTCCATCCGCTCTGTCGAGGTTCCATTTTCCAATCACAAAAGCAGCGTTTGCTGATATGATTTCTGTAGAAAGAATCTCAAAGGTGAGTTGACCCATCGCCCGTTTGTCGGGATAACCCTTTTTATAATTATCGAGGGTTGTTTGCCAACCATATTTCGGGCCGGATTTTCCAATAAAAACAAGTTTGTCAGATTTCCAGTAGCTAGCCATAAAACACTCCAAATCGCCATTATTCCAGCATTTCTCCTGCTCTTTCATCAATTTTAGGATTTCATCCGGCTCCTGACTTGTATCAGCAGACTGACATCCTGCAATTGCAAAAGCAAGCAAAATGAATAATAGAATGTGTTTCATAATGCGAAATTACTCAAAAAACTCAAAAGCACTATGATATAATTCCTGAGTTTGAAAATGAAGTACCATTTCATTGTAAAATTCCAGGCTTCCCAGTGTAGCAGAATCACCAATCATTTCCAGATAATGCTTAGCTCTCGTCATAGCCACATTGATCCTTCTGGTGTCCTTGAGAAAGCCAATTTCTCCCTGTGGATTGGAGCGCACAAAGCTGATAAAGATCACTTCTCTTTCCTGTCCCTGGAAACCATCGACTGTATTCACCTCCAGGTGATCTTCCATACTGCTCAGCAGCTCATCAGTTTTGATACCCGACTTGATTAAGTCATTTTGTGCTTTGTAAGGTGTGATGACTCCAATCCGATGACCCTTTTCTTTAAAATCTTCCACATCTATTTGAGTTATGAACTGCCGGATTCTTTTTAGCAGGAATTTTGCTTCTTCCGTATTGTATGTGCTCCTCGTTTTTTCATTGAGTTTGCTATCGAATCCACAGCCTGCTGTATCGATGAAAGTTGCTCCCTCTTTGTAGGGTACCACTCTTTCAGCGATGGAAGCATCTGAGGTGAGTTTGCCTTCATAAAACTGGTTGCTGCTAAACCGCATAATTTGTTCGTGCATTCTGTATTGCACTTCCAGTAGGTTCACTCCTTGTTTTTTGGCAATGAATCTTTCGAAAAGCGTAATGTTTAATCCTTGTCTTGCGGCATCAAGGCTTTTGACGGTAGGGGGCAGCTGCAGGTGATCTCCTGCCATGATGACACGGTTTCCTTTCATAATCGGTATCCAGCAAGCTGGTTCAAGGGCCTGTCCAGCCTCATCGATGAATACAGTTTTAAACTTCCTGTCTTTTACAAAAGTGCTGTTGGCTCCTACTAAGGTACAGGCTATCACCCGGGCATTGTCCAGCAAATTGTTGGTGATGTAGTACTCCAGCATCATAGCTTCGTCCTTTAGCCGTTTGGCTTCCTGGAATAGCATTTTACGCTGACGTCTTTCCTCATGTCCGAAGTTTCTTTTGTACTTGCCTCCGGTTTTTCGAAGTTCCTCGGATTTTTTTCTAATGTTTTTCAGGTCTTTATAATCAGGATGTGAAGCGATTCTGGCGTCCAGTGAATTGGCGACCACACTTTGAGTAACTCTGGCAGGGTGACCGATCCTGATAACATCCAGGTCTTTTTCTGCGAGCTTTTCAACCAGCAGATCCACAGCGGCATTACTGGGGGCAGTTACCAGTACCTGTTTTTCGAGAGCTACTACTTCTGTGATGGCTCTCACAAGTGTCGTGGTTTTTCCGGTTCCCGGAGGTCCGTGAACGATGCATGCGTCATTGGCAGTCAAGATATTACCAACCGCAAAACTCTGGCTGTCATTTAACCCCGGATAATTGATTTCATGCTGATCTTTTCCGAAAAATGCTGGTTGATCACCCAGAAGTATTTTGCCAAGTTCCAGCACCCTTGTATCTCTCTCGTTAATAAGCCTTCTGAGTGTTGACTCCATTTCTTCGTAGGTAGACTCATCAAAGAGAAGATTAACACCCAGCTTACCCTCATTGATCCATTCGGGTTCTTCTTCCCCATTGAGGATAATTTTCATTTTGGAATCTCTGATCTGGCTGATTACTCCTGCAGCACTTTTTAGTTTTTTACTGCCATTGTTTACAAATAAACTCACCGATGTTCCTGGCTGAAAGACATGCTTTTGTTGCTCTTGCTGCGTTTTTTCTACCTGGATAACTATGCGTTCACCTGTGCCAAGAAAACTTTTGGAAATCATCACCGGATACCAGCAGATACCCTGATCCTTTCTTTCCTGAAAGGATGAATACATCATTTTTTCATTGTATTGCGCTCTGTCTTCCTCTCTTTCGGTCTTCACTGCTGCCAAAAGACTTTCAAAGTGATCTTTGATTGGGTTCATAGGCTGCAATTTAGTCTGAAAAACGATAGAGCGGCTATTAATTGAGGATTTTGGATTGAAAATTAAAGTAGATCTTTAAATGCCGGGGGATAGAATAAAAACGAAAAAAGGGCTATCCAAAAAAATGAGAAAGCCCCGGTTTCTTCGCTAAACTATGAAAAATATCAGCAACCTAAATATCTTATGTGATTGAATCTACTGAATACGGATTAGCTATTGTAGATAAACTTTTCAGAAACGATCTGTCCGTCTTTCCATTGCTGAACACATACCTGTGTATAGTTTCTTACACCCCATTCTTTGTGTGTGTAATCAAAACCCCATTCTACTGCAGCTACACCAGCGTCTTCACTCACCATTACATTTTTCACCTGAGCACCACGAAATTCACTCAAATTGTTCACAAAAGCTTCTTCGAACTCTCTGCATACTTTTTTACCTTCACGCAGTGGAGTGTCATTGTCTTGCATTACGACCTCATCTGCATAGTATTTGTCGAAGGCTCCCAAGATATCGCCCTGAAGAATCATGTTGTTAAGTTGCTCTACGTTTTCTTTAATAGTACTCATAATGAATTTTTTAAAATAAATGTTGATACATATAATGTATTAACATGATAAAGTAATAAAAGTTTCATTATGTTGATTAAATTTTTACTGATCCACTCAAAATATTTAGATTTAAGAATGAATTTTCTGGCACACATATACTTATCCGGTGAAAACATTCCCTTGATGATAGGGAATTTCATTGGTGATTTTGTTAAAGGCAATGATTATAAAAAGTATCCGGAGGAGGTTCAGAACGGGATTCGGCTGCATAGAGAGATAGATTCTTATACAGATTCGCACGAGGTGGTATTGGAAAGCAAAAAGCGATTGAGAGATAAATACCGTCATTATTCAGGTGTCATTACGGATATTTACTACGATCATTTTCTGGCTAACAACTGGGGTTCGTATCATGACAGTGAGCTGGAATCCTTCACGCATCAGTTTTACAACACCATGGAAGATAACAGGTTGACACTACCTGATAAGGTCAACTATGTCCTTTTTCATATGAAGCGTGACAACTGGTTGTATCAGTACAGAACGCTGGATGGAATTGGTAAGGCTTTGTATGGCATGTCCAGGAGGACTAAGTTTAATTCCAGGATGGACGAATCAGTGAAGGACCTTGAGATGGATTATGATCTTTATAAAGGAGAATTCGACAGATTTTTCCCCGAGCTGGAAGTGCGATGCAAAAGTTTTATTGAGTCACTAAATTCTTGATGGTGAAAGCGATTTTATTGGTAGGTGCCGGCGGATTTTTAGGAAGTGTATTGAGGTATTCAATTAGCCTGTCACTGAAAAAGGTACATTGGTTTGGCAGCTCACTGCCACCTACGTTGCTGGCAAACTTGCTGGGCTGTTTTTTGATCGGCCTGTTATTAGGATACTCCGGTAAGCTATCAAAAGACATATTGCTATTGACTACCACGGGCTTTTGTGGTGGTTTCACTACTTTTTCAACATTCTCTTTTGAGAGTTACCAGTTTCTGCAAAAAGGAGACTATAAAACAGCTATCATATATATATCGCTAAGCTTAATTTTAGGTGTATTATTTACCATTTCAGGATTTTCACTATCGAAAAACTTGTAATTGCTAGTCGATTTTTTAATATTTCTATTTGATAAAGACCTTTAAGATCCATTCAAACTAATTATCATGAAAAAACTCTTGCTTTTAATTTTCGCATTAGTCACCGTTTACCAAAGTAGTGCATTGCATATTGTGGGTGGCGAATTTCAGCTGGTTCATCTAGAAGGTTCTAATTACAGATTGAATTTTTTCATGTATTTCGACAGGGTACAAACTGTTAACCCTGACCCAGAAACCTCCATTAATGTCAGTATTTTTGAAAATGATTCTGAGAGCCTTATTGAAACCTTAGTACTCAGTCTGACAGATTTAATCGATCTTGAACCAGGAAGGGATGATTGCAGAATAGACTTGCTGAGCATCAATAAAGTGATCTATTCTGTTGATGTGCAATTATCACCTGAATTATACAATCATCCCGACGGTTATCACATCGTCTGGGAGAGGTGTTGTCGAAATGAAGGTATCGTTAATATTGTGAATCCTTTAGGGACAGGAGCAACTTTTGTCATGAATTTTCCTGCGTTGGTAAATGGTGGTGAGCCTGTTAGCAATACATCACCGGCTTTGAACACTCCAAGTCTTGATTATGCCTGTGTTGGTCAATTATATGAAAGTGATTTTACTGCAACAGATGCTGATGGAGATTCACTGGTCTACAATTTGCAGATCCCGCTAAATAGCAGTGCTTCGGTGCCCGTATCGACTCCCTCGCCAAAAAGTATGCACATGCCTGTAGATCTTGCTGACGGACTGGATTTGTCAAACATAGTACCCGGTATGCTTAATCTTCAAATTGATGCCAAGGGTAAAATAGCTCTTATTCCCAGCGACCCTGGCCTGTACGTTTATGCAGTCGAAGTAAAAGAGTATCGTGATAATGAATTGATAGGGAGTGTGTTAAGAGACTATCAATTGCTAGTGCTGGATGATTGCGTACCATCTGCAGATATCTCATCTACAGCTGTAAGAGCATCGGGTAGTACAACATTTTCCAATGATGTGACGAGTATTTCGTTGGACAATGCAGTCGATAATTGCCTTGACTTTTTGCTGGTTACTGAGGTAAATACCAATTTCTCTGAGACCAGTCTGGACGTATTGGCAGTAGATTTTAGTGAAGGAACTTTTTTTGATGCTGCGGCAGCTGGCATTTCTATTGATCCAGAACAGCTATCAGATGATTCTATTTTATATAAAGTCTGTTTGCCGGCATGCTCATTTACTCCGTCCAATAACTACACTCTCGATCTTGTTGGTAAAACTGATAATTGCTCTCTGGCCGATGCGGATACAGTCAGGGTAACTGTAAATCTGCCTTTTTCGGTAGCAGATCAGGGAACATTTGCAGATGAAACCAGGGATGTGGCAGTCAATATCCGGTTGGATGAAACTTATCAGGAGGTTTTTAGGGTATTGAACTATGATGAAGAGAATTTATCTGTTGCCCTTGTTGATCTTAATGGCAAAGTAAATGATTTTTCAAATGCCGGACTGACCATCAATACATTTTCTGCTGATGGTAGTGAGTTGGAGGTTACCATCAATTGGGAGCCATCTTGTGAGGGAGCCCCTTCTATAATTGGAGATGACGTTGAGATTGCATTGGCATTGTATAATGAGGTGTTTTGCAATTCCCTGGTCGATATGATTCGCTTCGATCTGTCATTGGCAGGCCTCAATAACCCATATATTGAAGATTTCAATCCTGATTTACTGGTTTTAGAGACAGAGCCTGGTCAAACAGTGACCAAAGAATTTGATTTTCAGGATGATGATGGCGAAATATTAGATATTACCCTCAGGATAATAGAGCCAGCTAACACTACTTTCAGTCAGCTCGGGATCAATTTCACATCACCTGACGCTCCTGTCGGATCTGCAAAAGCTGTATTGGAGTGGACTCCTAATTGTGATGAGATTGATTTTGACCAGGCACCTGAAGTAAAACTGGAACTATCAGCCAACGATTTAGATATCTGTGAGAGTCCTGCCATTACTTATGAGATTACAGGGGAAGTTACCAGTGTCGATGGCTCAAGGTGCGTCATTACCTCAGTAGAAACAGACCGAGCAGTTGACTTTGCAATTAAGACGGTGAGGAAAAATGAAGTCTCATTTTTCCATCTGGCTACTCAATTGCAGGTATCTGTTTATGATTTGACTGGCAGGCTTGTTTATCAAAAGGACCATGATGTGACCGGTGATCTTTACACAGTGAGTACCAGTTTAAATACTGGTCAGTTGTATGTGCTGAAAGCAGGAAATGAAACGATAAAGTTTATTGGTAAGTAATAAAAAAAGGCTTTGACGTATCTGCCAAAGCCTATTCTGTATTTTAATTTTGAAAGGAGCTTAACCTTCTTTCTGAACATGAACATCCATTTGCGGAAATGGAATGCTGAGGCCTGCCTTGTCAAATTCTTCATATACTTTCTTTTGCATATCGAACTTTACACCCCAGTAATCAGCGGCATTTACCCATAGTCTTGTGGTAATATTGACAGAGCTATCGGCAAGTTCAGTAACAGCCATAAAAGGTTCGGGTTCTTTTAACACCCTTTCATCCGCTTCGATCATAGTGTTAAGTACCGAATATGCCTGGTCGACACTGTCACCGTAGGCGATTCCAAATACATTGTCTACCCTTCGCAATGATTCTGTCGAGTAGTTTTTGATAGAGCTATTAGACAGGTTGCCGTTAGGGATAACAATTGTGACGTTATCAGGTGTTTTTAAAATTGTGTGGAACACCTGGATCGCATTCACGGTGCCTGCATGGCCTCCACCTTCAATGTAGTCACCTACTTTAAAGGGTTTAAAAATGAGAATCATCACACCACCGGCAAAATTTGATAAACTACCCTGTAGGGCCAGGCCAACTGCCAGACCGGCGGCACCTAGTACAGCAACGAAAGAGGTCATTTCTATACCAATCATGCTCACTACTGAAATGATCAATAGAGCCTGCAAACCGAATTTCAGCAATGAAGTCAGAAATGGCACCAAAGAAGGATCAACTTCTTTTTTATTCATGAATTTCCTGACGGACTTTACAATTTTTTTAATGAGCCAAAGGCCAATGATCAGGACGATAATTGCTCCTAGCAGGGATAAAGCTCCCGAAAGCACCTGAGGACCATAACTACTGATCAGATCCTGTACGTAATTGTTGTAAGATTCTACTTGTTCTTGCATAAGTATTTTAATTAATCGATTGGATATGGAATAAAAACAAAGTTGGTAAATTCTTCTTCTATTACAAATAGGCAACAGAATTCTTCGGGATCCTTGAAATTATTGACAAAATCTTCCTTTTTATCTTCATCTATCAGCTTCCTTTGCAGGAACTCGTCCAGGTAAGTGACGTAGTAATTCCAGTCAGTTTTCATTACCTCTTTCTCATAAAGCAACTGGCCAATCGGTGATGGGTTTTTACTGATAGGAAAAATGGGATAGTCTGAAAAACCTCTTTTTTTGATTTGATAGGCAGACTCTTTTAGTAAATCAGCGACCTTCAGAAAGTCTGAAGAAATCTGCCCCATTTTCTTTGGATTTAATTCCGGATCGTTCTGCATTTTATATAATCAACTAAATAAAACTAAATTTTAGACATTATCACTTTTGGTCTTATATTGATAAATTTTCGAAACTGTAGCAGTCAATTTTTGTAATTTGAGATAATTATGATTTTAATTCCAAAATTAACTAATACTCTAAATCAGAAAAACGCATACTAAACCTATCGTGATAGCCATTATTAAAATACCTTTCAAAGGGATAATACTCCTCTTCGAAGTAATGGTGCAAAGCTATTTGAAAATTTCAACATTCAATATCTGATGCATGATTAACCGGTATCAATTGCTTCTTTTTATGAAATCATTGACAGTTTTGTGTGCAAAGACCCTGTTTACATAAACTGGAGGATTTTATGAATGCATTTACAGCGTGTGGAGTATCCAAAATTAATTGTCACCATTTACAGCTTTACAATTTGATGCATTTAGTTCAAACATTTTTTTCTTTAGTATTGCCTAAAACAGAATAAAAAACACCACTAGCCTAACATACTGCTTGTAATTTATAGCCATAGAAATAGAAGTTTTGAGAAGCACAAAAACCTTTGTCTGGACAAGAATCATAAGATTTTTTACAGATTTCAGCCCGCTTCTCTCTTGAAAATTTACAGACTTCCAAAGGCATTGAATCGATTATAAATAATCCTCGAATTCGAGAAACCTTTGAGCTAGAGCTTGTCGGATTTGCTCCATTAACGGGAATAATTGTCTTTTTCTTCTATTGTACCTTGATCGATCTATTAGATGAGGAAATTGCTCTGAACAATCATTTTTCAATTTTTTGAACAACCAATTTCACTGTCTAAAGACATATATTCAGCTGTTAATGAAAGACTAACAATCTCTATATCAGAGAATTGAGGCTTCAAGCCATGTCTGGGTATATTGCAATACTCATCAATAGAGGGGAGGTTAAGGGATTTG
The DNA here is from genome assembly GCA_038525605.1 of Bacteroidota bacterium. Lineage (GTDB taxonomy): Bacteria > Bacteroidota > Bacteroidia > Cytophagales > Cyclobacteriaceae > JANSWY01. The sequence continues at coordinate 33,725 of JBCBHL010000013.1, read as the reverse complement.
ATTGTTTGAAGAACTTTGTTGAAATTACTGTAAATATCGTGTATAAACTTGATCAATAAATTATTGTGTAGTAACTACAATTTACAGGTTTAAGCAGATATTTTTTCAATTCATCCAAACAGCACAACGGGTAGTATTTATTCTTCTTTTTTACGCATTTCATATAGTTTGGAGGACGCAATTTACATCGCAATTCAGTAGTACATAGATTCAATTTAGGATAATAAATAGGCAATTCAGATGCTCTCAGGCGTATGGTCAGTACATTTTCGCGTTTTGCTTAAAAACTTGGAACAAAATGATCAATTTAAAAACAATCAAATTAGGTACAGCAATTTTATTCATTCTTTTGATGATCGGGTGCAACGATAGTAATGATGAAATGGAAGCTGGAGATAGCCAAAATCAACAATTAGCTCAGGCCCTTGAAGTTGTAAGAGAATGGGCATGGATAGATAATGAAAAAATCATTTCCAGAGATGGAACAGCAGGTGGATACGCCGTGAATTTCAATACCAGTTCTTCAAAGCTATTGATTTATTTGCCAGGAGGAAGGGCTTGTTTTGACGCCTTTTCATGTGGAGCTAATGATCCCAATTACTCTGCAGAAAAATTCTTTAGTAGAAATGACGGTAGCAGAGCACTTTTCAATCGCAGTGTCAGAAGTGACAACCAGGCTAATCTTTTCAAAGACTGGCATCAGGTATTCGTTGCTTACAGTTCCGGTGATGTTTACACGGGAGATAATCAGGGAGTAGATGTGGAAAATGGAGGTGACCAGAATCAAACATTCAATGGATTTGAAAATTTTTCAGTGGCGATAAATGAGGTGGCAGATTTTCTAAAGCAGAACGGCATTGAGATCACCGATGTGGTACTGGCTGGTTCCAGTGCCGGTGGTTATGGTGTATTGGGAAATTTCGATCAGATGGTATCCATTATTTCTGATAGATTTAATGATGTACAATTTACGTTAATCAATGACGCTGGCTACCTGATAATTGATGAAGCTGTTGTGCCATCTTGCCTGAATAATGACTGGCAGGAAACTTTCAATATACAGACTCCTGCCGATATGGAGCAATATGTCAGCGGGTCCTACAGCTTCAAATTTTTGGGAATTTATGAATACCTCAATAATAAATATCCGGATGCAAACTTTGGGTTTTATGGTTCCTACTCTGATCTGACCAGCAGGACCTTACTTAGTCTTGGTCAGAATGAATGTAATTATCAGGTAGGTTTGATCGATGCAGGCATTTTCAAGCAGGGACTTTTATTTCAGCAGACACAACTCCTTGGCAACCTTTCCAATTGGAAAGTCTACTATCGTCAAACGGAAAATCATACTTTATTACCGGCAGCCGACTATCCAAGTGCAGAGGTGAAAGGTGTTAAATTTATTGATTGGATAAATGATCTGCATAATGGAACTGCTGCAGATGTTATAGAAGATTAAATAAAGTTAACAGGTGTTAAAATTACAAACAGCTTTTCAATCAGGTAGTTGTAGGAATAAAGAAAAGCAGTAATTATGAAACTATTTGGTATTTTAATGATTTTAAATTTCGCAACTTTCACAAATCACAAAATTTCATTTCAAAATGAAAGTGAAATAGCAAACTGGTCCATTACCAATGATGGCGTAATGGGTGGTCTTTCAAAAGGAGGAGTTTCAGCTTCGGATAAAGGGATGATCTTCTTCGGTGAGGTATCACTGAAAAATTTTGGTGGTTTCACCTCTTATAAAAGCCCATTCTCATCTTATGACCTCAGCGAAGTAAAAAAAGTGCAAATCAGGTATAGAAGCACTGGTCATGATATGGGATTTCAGCTGGAAACAAGCAAACAATTTTTTCAGCCTTACTACAAAGCAAATTTGCCCGTATCGGAGGACTGGACTGTGATTACCCTGGAGCTATCAGAATTTAATCAGTATCAAATGGGAGATAAAACACGCAACCGGTTAACTGAGAAGGAACTGAAAAATATCGTGCGATATGGTTTTATCACAAATGAAAAGAAAGAAGGAGCTTTCAAATTTGAAATTGATTACATCCACTTTCTCTGATTTAACAATGATATAGAATGATCGTCTTGAAACCAGATGGATATTGGCTTGCATGATTTGGCCAGTATCCATCATTTCAATTGACCAGTTCGACTACTTACAATAAGAAAAAGTCTGAAGTTGACTTCATCTCATTATCTCAAGCTTCAACTGTTGACGAAGCTAATTTTTGATACTACTGCGGTAATAATCTGTTCAATAACCCACTTCCCCGAAGCAAAGTAGATACTACGCCAAAAACAAGGGTTAAGGGATTGATCAGACATTAAAACGGTAATTTTTTCGGAAGTGCAACTATTTGCATACTGTCATAATTATAGAATAGTGCTCTTATTCTTTAGATTTAATGATTAGACTAAGACTTTTGATTGATGCGATGTCTGATCATTTTTATCTGCAATATTTTCTTTAACCATCAAATAATCCTGTTCAAATCAAATTCTCTACTGATTTAAATAATATTCTTTAATGATTGATGGTTTAGTGATAAAGTTATTTATAAATGTAAAACAAATGATTTAATCATCCGTTTAAATAAAAAATTGATAGTATTGCTTTGATTTAATAAAGCAAAATGAGCACTGATTTAACAACAGAAGATAAAATCAAAAATGCCGCAAGGGAGATATTTATGAAAAAGGGATATGCTGCTACCAAAACGCGAGATATCGCAGATGCTGCGGGTATCAACCTGGCATTGCTCAACTATTACTTTAGAAGCAAGGAAAAATTGTTTCAGCAAATCATGATGGAGAGCCTTACGGTTTTCTTTCAGCACATCCAAAATGTATTTAATGGTGAACAGACCACATTGGAAGAGAAGTTTTCTCTGCTGGCGAGTAGTTACATAAATCAGATAAGAGAACAGCCCGATATTCCGATATTTATCCTCAGTGAACTACGTGCTCGCCCGGATGAATTTGTTTCTCAGATGTCGGTGCAGACAAGGCTGAAAGACTCGATCTTGTTTGACCAACTCCTGGAAAAGATTGGCAAAGAAAGAATGATGGAAATTAATCCTTTGCATATCATGATGAATCTCATGGGGCTAATCGTTTTTCCATTCATTGGCAGACCGATGCTCGAGAGAATGGGGGAAGTGGACGATGCTCATTTCGATCTGATGATGGAGCAACGAAAAGAATTAATACCCAAATGGATCATGCAAATGCTGGAATGATATTTTTTTGTATATAATTTAATCAAATGTTTAAAACAAAAAGTTAAAACAAAAGATGAAATTGGAAAAACTTTAAAAATGGAAGTGGCTAACTGCTGTTTTGATGTTGTGTAGCGTACAGGTGGTAATGGCTCAAACCTTGTCACTGGATAGCTGCATCTCAATGGCCGAACAAAACTATCCGCAGATAGTACAATATGGCTTGTTAAATCAATCGGAAGAATACTCATTGGCAAATGCCAGCAAGGGCAAACTGCCTCAGATCAACATCAAGGGACAGGCTACCTATCAGTCTGAAGTAACTGCCGTACCGGGAGGTGAGGTGCCTGCGCTCAGTAAAGATCAGTATCAGCTTTATGTTGAAATCGTGCAGCCAATAACAGGGTTGACCGTCGTAAATCAGCAGCGGGAAATAATCGCTGCAGATGCAGCTGTCAGTAAAGCCCAGCTAAAATCTGATTTGTACCCGATCAAAGAAAGGGTCAGTAACCTGTTTTTTGGCATACTGTTGCTAAAAGCCCAGCTTTCTCAGTCTGAATTGACCAGGCAGGATATAGAAGCAGGTATTAAACGAATGGAGGGATCAGTAAAGTTTGGTACGGTCCTGAAGAGTAATCTGGATATTTTAAAAGCAGAATTGATCTCGCTCGATCAACGTATTCTCGATCAGGAAGCATCAATGGAAAGCTATCTAAAAATGCTCTCTCTTTTTACCGGGAAAGAAATAGTAGCTAAAGATCAACTGAAGCGACCGGAAATATTTGAGTTGCCTACTCAGATCAATCGTCCGGAGTTAAATGTTTTTAGCAGCCAACTGCAGTCATTGTCACTTCAAAGCAAACTCATCGATAAGAAAAATTTACCTCAGTTCAGTTTGTTTTTCCAGAGTGGATTTGGCAGACCGGCATTGAACTTTTTGAGTAATGATTTGGAGCCATACTATATAGGAGGGTTGAGCCTTTCCTGGAACATTGCCAACTATTACACCTCAAAAGGACAGAAGCAGTTGCTCAATGTCAATCGCGATCTGCTACAATCTCAGCAGGAGACTTTCCTGTTCAATACCCGTCTGTCAATGGCAGATCAAGATACGAGGATATCAAGGATGAGGGACATGATTGAAAAGGATCAGGAAATTATCGTCCTGCGTGAGCGCATAGTGAAAACCTCTCAGGGGCAGTTGGAGAACGGAGTGCTCACTCCCTCCGAATATAAGACAGCTGTAATCGATGCAGACCTGGCCCGTCAGCGACTTCAATCGCATGAAATAGAGCTGCTGAAGCTGAAAAATGATTTAAAAATTACATCAGGAAACCAGTAATAGAATGCAATACATTATGAAAAATTCAATCTTACTTCTTTTGATCAACGTACTGTTTTGGTCATGTGGCACTGACGAGCAGGAATTTGATGCCACGGGAACATTTGAGGCTGATGAGGTCATTATTTCTTCTGAAGCTTCAGGGAAGGTATTGTCCTTTGAAATAGAAGAGGGGCAGATCCTGTCCGTCAATCAGCAAATTGGATACGTTGATACCACGCAGCTTTTCCTTTCCAGAAGGCAATTGGAAGCGCAGGTGCAAGCCGTCCTCAGCAGGAAACCCGATGTTGCACCACAACTGGCGGCTCTCAGGCAACAATTGAAAGCAGCAACAAATGAGCAGGCCAGAGTGCAGAACTTGCTTCAATCGGATGCTGCCACGCCCAAACAACTGGATGATTTAAATGCTGAAATTGAAATTACCAAAGGCCATATCACTGCTTTAAAAAACTCACTGAACAATTCCATTAAAAGTCTGGACAGTGAAATTGGTCCGCTGCAAACGCAAATTTTACAGGTAGATGATCTGATCAACAAAAGTTTGATCGTCAATCCGCTAAGTGGTACGGTGTTGTCAAAATATGCAGAAGCACATGAGCAGGTTAGCAATGGGCAACCGCTATACCGAATTGCAGATTTGAGTGAAATTACCTTGAAGGCATATGTGACAGGTGATCAGTTTGCGAAGGTCAGGTTAAATCAGCAGGTCAACGTTTTTACCGATGATGGCGATGGTGACTTTAAGGAAACTAAAGGAACTATTTACTGGATCAGCGAGAAAGCTGAGTTTACGCCTAAGTCTATCCAGACCAGAAATGAGAGAGCGAATAAGGTATATGCCATCAAAATTAAGGTTGTCAATGATGGGAGTTATAAAATCGGGATGTATGGAGAAGTAACTTTTGGACAAGAAATATGAAAAATGTAGTAGTTGATCAGGTTTTTAAAAGCTATGCGAAGGAAGCTGCTCCGGCGCTTGACAATATTTCCTTTGAGGTGAATTCGGGTGAACTATTTGGTTTGATTGGCCCTGATGGAGCGGGCAAGACGACCTTGTTCAGAATACTCACCACGCTGTTGTTGCCTGACAAGGGTACAGCGTTTGTAAATTCACATCATGTTGTTAAAGATTACAGGGCGATCCGAAGAGAAGTGGGCTATATGCCCGGAAAGTTTTCTCTCTATCAGGATTTGACAGTAGAAGAAAATCTCAATTTTTTCGCTACCGTTTTCAACACAACACTGGAAGAGAATTATGATCTGGTAAAGGATATTTATGTTCAAATAGAACCGTTTAAAACCAGACGGGCAGGCAAATTATCCGGGGGAATGAAGCAAAAGCTGGCACTTTGCTGCGCGTTGATTCATAAACCTACCGTCTTGTTTCTCGATGAACCAACAACAGGCGTAGATGCTGTTTCACGAAAAGAGTTTTGGGAGATGCTGAAAGGCCTCAAAGCCCAGGGCATCACTATTTTGGTTTCCACTCCTTACATGGATGAGGCAGGGCTATGTGAAAGAATAGCTTTGATTCAGGAGGGAAGAATTCTTTCGATTAATACTCCCGAAAAGATCATCAGTGAATATCCACAGGAACTCTATGCGATCAAATCTCCTAATATGAGTGATCTGCTGAAGTCTTTGAGAAACAATGAGTTGGTAGATAGTGCAAATGCTTTTGGAGAGTATCATCATATTACTTTGATAAGGGAGGATATTAGCACGACTCAGTTGGCCGAAAGTCTGGATTTACCGGATATTGATATGAAACTGATAGACCCCACCATTGAAGATTGTTTCATCAACCTAATGTGACTATGAGCAGTGAAATTGTCATACAGACCGATAAGCTAACGAAGCGATTTGGAGATTTCGTAGCTACTAATGAGATCACTTTTGATGTGAAAAGAGGAGAGATTTTCGGCTTTCTAGGAGCAAACGGAGCGGGGAAGACAACCGCTATGCGAATGCTGTGCGGCCTATCTGTTCCTAGTAGTGGGCAAGGAACGGTAGCAGGATTTGATATCTATAAACAAGCTGAGCGCATCAAGAAAAATATTGGGTACATGAGTCAGAAGTTTTCGCTTTATGAAGACCTGACTGTGGTTGAAAACATCAGGTTTTTTGGTGGTATTTACGGTATTTCGAGGAGGGAGATCAAAGAAAGGACGATCCAGCTACTGAAGCGTCTGGAGTTGGAAGAACAGAAAGATTTGTTGGTAGGTTCTCTGCCATTGGGCTGGAAGCAGAAGCTGGCTTTTTCGGTGGCGATTTTTCATCATCCGAAAATCGTATTTCTGGACGAACCCACAGGAGGGGTAGATCCGGTTACAAGACGGCAGTTTTGGGATCAGATTTATGAAGCTTCTGACAACGGAATTACCGTTTTTGTAACCACCCACTATATGGATGAAGCTGAATATTGCAATCGTATTTCGATGATGGTTGATGGTTATATCAAAGCATTGGATACGCCTGCAAATTTGAAGAGTAACTACCACGCATCATCCATGGATGAAGTGTTTTTTGAACTTGCCAGAGGTGCACAAAGGAAAGGAGACTGATGAAACAATTACTAACATTTATCAAAAAAGAATTCAAACACGTTTTCAGGGATCAGAAAACCTTGTTGCTCTTATTTGGTCTGCCTGTGGTGCAGATAGTTCTATTTGGGTTTGCTCTCACAAATGAAATCAAGAATGCAGGGCTCATTGTAGTTGATTATGCGAAGGATGATATGAGCCGTCAGATCATCGAAAAACTGCGAACGAATGGTAGTTTTCAGTTGGAGGAGCAGATACTGGGTCCACAGCAGATAGAGGAGGCTTTTAAAAAAGGAAAGGTTAAGCTGGCGGTTGTATTTTCAAGTCATTTTGAAGAAGAGTTGATCCATGAAGGACAGGTTAGCATTCAACTAATTGCTGATGCGACAGATCCTAACACAGCAACGACATTAGTCAATCATGTCAATGCAATTTTGAGAGGATATCAGCAGGAGATATCGAAGGAAAAACCTGCTATGAGTATCCAGATTGACACGCGAAATATTTATAATCCGGAGCTGCGCGGTACTACTAACTTCGTGCCGGGTGTGATGGCTTTGGTGTTGCTGCTGATATGTGTGCTGATGACTTCCGTATCCATTGTAAAGGAGAAGGAAAATGGAACGATGGAAATATTACTGGTATCGCCATTTAACCCTTTTATGGTCATCCTTGCCAAAGCAGTTCCTTATTTGCTGCTCTCTATCGTCAATCTGCTGGTGATACTTATGTTGAGTATTTTTCTGTTGGATTTGCCGATTAATGGAAGTTTTTTATTATTGTTTGCTGTGAGCCTGCTGTTGATTATGACAGCTCTCTCTTTAGGGCTGCTGATTTCAAATTCCACAAACTCACAACAAGCCGCGATGTTGATTTCTTTAATGGGGATGCTCTTGCCGACGATGATGTTCACAGGTTTTCTTTTTCCATTAGAAAATATGCCTGCTCCACTGCAACTTCTCGCAAATCTGGTGCCTTCCAAATGGTATTACATCATTGTAAAGGATGTGATGATCAAAGGGTTGGGGTTTGCTGCTATCTGGAAGGAAACACTCATCCTTTTTTGTATGACAGCTGTTCTGCTGATTGTGAGTATCAAAAAATTTAAAATAAGATTGTCATGAACACTTTGTTATTTCTCATTCAAAAAGAGTTTAAACAAATTTTCAGAAACCCGACATTATTGCGGATGATTCTGGTGATTCCTGTGGTGCAATTGGCCATATTACCACTTGCCGCAGATTTTGAAATCAAAAATATCAATGTTGCCATTATTGATTACGACCGCTCTTCCTTTTCCAGGGAGTTGACCAATAAGATAACCGCTTCTGGCTACTTTGTCTTGGTCGATCACAACAGCGATGCAGAACAGTCATTTAGCTATCTTGAATCTGATGAAGCTGATGTCATACTTGAAATTCCCTCCGGTTTTGAGAGAAATCTGGTAAGAGAAAATCAAGAGCAGGTTTTTCTTGCAGTAAATGCCATAAATGGAACTAAAGCAAATGTAGGTGGAGGATACCTTGCTTCTGTAATCGGAGATTTTAATCAGGAGATTCAATTGAGATGGGCCCATCAACAGCCATTGGTCCAAAGAAAACAAATAGTTTCTACGGTGGTCAATTGGTTCAACCCACTGTTGAATTATCAGTTCTTTATGGTTCCGGGTATTTTGGTGGTGTTGGTTACGATGGTTGGCGCCTATATGTGTGCTTTGAATATTGTGAAAGAAAAAGAAACCGGAACCATCGAGCAGATCAATGTTACACCGATTAAAAAACATCATTTTATTTTAGGTAAACTAATTCCGTTTTGGGCAATTGGAATCTTCGTGTTTTCTGTTGGACTATTAATTGTTGCCAGACTCATCTATAACATCGTGCCTGTGGGGAGTTTAGGTTTGTTATATGCTTATCTGAGCTTATATCTAATTGCCGTATTGGGAATAGGTTTGTTGGTATCGACCTATTCTAATACACAGCAACAGGCAATGTCTCTGGCATTCTTTCTCATGATGATATTTCTGCTGATGAGTGGTCTTTTTACTTCAGTTGAAAGTATGCCTTCATGGGCCCGAACGATTGCACAGCTCAACCCGGTTACCTATTTCATAGAAGTAGTTCGTATGATCGTAATGAAAGGAAGTGAATGGTCGCATGTAACCAGGCACTTCCTCATCATGACAGGTTTTGCACTCTTTTTCAACTCCTGGGCAGTTATTAATTATAGAAAAACAACATAAAAATGAAAAAAGGAATGAAACGAATTATCTTAGTGTTACTTGGCCTGATGATTGCAATAGTTGCCTCAAAAACAGTAGCACAGACAAGTGAAGGGTCAATTGCAGGAAGTTGGTACGCAGAAGATTTGGATGAATCTGTAATTGAAGTGATTCAACTAAAGGATGGCAGTTACGAAGGGGTGATCAAATCATCTTCAAAAGAGAAGTACGTCGGACATAAAGTGATCTACGGTTTTAAATACAATGCTGCCGAAAAACAGTATGAAGGAACTATCAGTTCGGCGGCCAGGAATATGGAAATGTCCGGGACAATTGTTCTGGAAAAGAATGGCAAACTGAAACTGACCGGGCGGAAGTTTATGATTAGTAAGACATTTTATTGGGAGAGGAGAAATTAAAAAAGTGATGAAAACAAATATCAATACATTTATGAAGACACTACTGGCAATTCTAATATTCTGGACTTTGTCCTCAACTACCTATGCGCAGGATAGCTGGAAGATTTCGGAGGATTATTCCATCAAATTTTCAGGGTCTGGGGCAGAGGGTACTTTCGGAGGACTTAAAGGCAAGATTCTGTTTGATCCACAAAAACCAGAGGATTCGAAATTTGAAGTGACATTAGATCCTTCTTCGATCGATACAGGTAATAAAACCAAGAATAAACATGCCCGAGGTAAATCATGGTTTCATGTAGATAAGTACATCGACATCAGGTTTGTATCAAACAAAATATACTCAGTGGAACAGCAATATGTTGCTGAAGGTTTACTGACATTACACGGCATTGAAAAAGCAGCGAAAATTACCTTCAGTTATCAGGAATCAGCTGCCGGGAAAGCTACCTTTGAGGGAAAACTTACTGTAAACCGTCAGGATTTCGGAATAGAAGGCCCATTTATTTCCTTTATGGTGGGCGATGAATTTGAAGTCATGATCACCGTAAATGCTGTGAAAGAATAATGAAGTCTCAGCGTAAATTGTCAGGGCTTACGGAAAAACACCGCAATGGTGTCTGTATGCCCTGGCTAATTGCTATTTGTTTTTTAACCGTCCATTCTGACCAAATTCAATTCCTATTTGTTTAGTCATAATAGACTTTAAGACAGGTGTTCCATCAACCAATTGCGGTAGCTGATGCTACAAAGTGATCCTGCTATCTTGAAGTCTGCATGAATTGACAACAAATAAAAGCCGCCTGTGGTATTTGTTCCTAAATATTTACAAGAAAGTAAAGATTACCTAATCATCTGATATTTCTTTCAAATCACTATCTATTCTTTAGTGCCGAAACCACGTCGCTTGCTTCCTTTCGGCCATTTATATCCAGTTTTTGACAGATGATTCTGTCGTTGTTCTTATTGATATTTCCACCAAAACCGGGATCTGTTGAATGATGAATTTTGCCATTCATCAGACGGCTGAAATCACACATCTTTTATCAAATAACTGATCAATTAACGCACCTACCCATTAAGTGGTAATGTAAAAATTACCTATTTCGTGGTACATCCTTCAGCGTGGGATGCAATTACTTTTGGGTAGAAATTATCAGCAAAAAGAGTCATTACTCTTATAAAAGTACAAACTGAATCTGGTAGTAGGAAATGGAAATAATTGTGTGATGATGATACAATACCCGCGAGACATTCCTGATCATCTTTACATCACCTTTTATTGATAAATGCGCATGAATTAGTTGAGTGGATTGAGATGTTTTCGGACATCTCTTCTCCTCAACTTGAAAGGTACGAGGGTCTCCCTCTACGATAAAAACGCTGCATTAGCGGCGAGGTTTAAGCATTTACTAAATACGCAAATCATGTTGCAAGAAACACACAAACTCTCAGAAAAAACTAGTAGTAATTTTAAAAGAACTGTTGCAAATGAACACGCACTAAGCAGGGTGTCAGCAACAGCTAAGAATGATAAAATATGTGAAGCCGTTCATTTATTTGGAGGCTTTTATTTAACCATACTCACAGCATTTAACTGATACTTTATACCCTAGAATTCCACTCACGTACCATAGTTCGGATCTGCTTAAAGTCAAATTTAAGAGATTACTATCTGGTCAATGAGGCTGGAAGAGGGCTTACTTATGTCAGTTTTCAGGGTTTTGGGACATCCTACAGAGGAATTGCCCCAGACTATCAATTCCAATCAATGTATACTAACCATTGATTCTTTGATAGAGAAGCGTCTAAACGATCCTTATTTTGGAGCCGGACAGCTGGCTGATTTAATGGGGATGAGTGAAAAAGGTCTGGCAAGGATTTGTCGGGAAGTAACTGGAAATACCCCATCTAAATACATTTTAAAAAAGAGACTTGAATACTCAAGGAAACTGATTGCGGTATCGGAAGAACCACTTCAGAATATTGCGACCGATAGTGGTTTTATGAGCTATTCAGGATTTTGGAAAGCATTTAGAAGAAACTTTGGTTTAACGCCACAGCAATACCGTACAGATAATCACATAGAATTGAAAACACAAACACTAGAGTGGGATATATCACTGCTGGCAGAAGAATCTGCTCAGCTGGTGACGTTGCTTCGACAGCAGCCTGTAATCGCAAAGCTATTTAAGGAACTTCTGATTCAAATACCTGTTTCGGGAGTGGCTTTAGAGACATTGTCAGATCATTTGAATACAAGTACTGTGAGCTTGATAAGGCTTACGAAAGAAAACCTTGAGGTTACCCCTATGAAACTACTGCAACAGCTTAGGCTGCTCTTTGCGGCTGAATTACTGTATGACAGTGCAAATTCTATTGCTTCGATAGCGTTTTCTGCTGGCTTTTTTGATCAGGCTCATTTTACCAGGTCTTTTAAAATGCTTTTTGGATTAACTCCGGGTGCTTTCAGGAAAACGGGAATTACCATCAGTGGAATCGATTGGCTAAAAGAAGTTTTGCTTACCGAAATGTCAAACAATTTGTGAATTTTATGCAATAACCGTTGTGTGTAATTTATGAGCTTTACATCATAATCAAAGGAGATTATTTAGGATAATGAGTGATAGTTTATATGACCCTTCAGCCATCAGAAGCGAGGTAATCATGGCAGGGGGAGACCTGATTTTAGGGTAGGGAAATATCAACCAGGGCTGGATACCCGACTCTATGAGGCTATAGTCAGGTGGGAGAGATCGCGATCTTAATAGTTTGGTTCGATCGATTTTGTCGTCCGATCTCTCCAACCTCTCTGCATTTTGAGAGGAACAAGAAATGTAAAGGAGAACTATAAAATATTACAATAGCCATTATGTGTAATGATCCAATTTTATAGCATGATTGAAGCATAGATAAGTGGAGCAGAACCCACTTTAAAAAACGGTCTTTTCTGTGGGATAGAGCGCAGAAGGCGGAAACTGAAAAGCCAAATGAGTAAGTGTCAACTAATTGAAAATGAGATGAAGATTCCAAAAAAAGCTGCAAAATCTTTAAAGGGAGATGCGAGAGAAGGATTGCGACAAATGAATGATCGGATTAACAGAGGCCAGAATTATGAAGGTTTAAACTTCAAATTATATAAAAATGAAGGTGGTCACGGAAGTGAAAGATTACCGCCTGCCGGTAAAGGTTTGGAATATTACGAGGGAAGAAGCGGGTCTACCCGTAGTGGAGCACCCGGAAGGTATAGATATGTATTTTTAGTTCATGGAGACATTGGTGAAAATGCGAAGGTTGTGAAGAGGTACTACACAGAAGATCACTATCAAAATTTCTATGAATTGACATGAGGTTGAGTTAGTGATTTATATCAAAACTTTTTCATTTCGGTAATGGAGAGGGAGATTGATTCTTAGAAAGAGCCAATCAATCAGGGTTGGGAACAAACAGCCCTGTTTGTTAATAATTCAGAAGGGGAGATTGACACAAATGTTATGTTAATCGAGTTTGTCGTCTACTCTCTCTGTATTTTGACCGAGGCAGAAATGTAAATGAATTGGATTAAATATTACAAGAACCGCTTTGTGTAATATTTCAATTTTACAACATCATATAGTCATAAAAGAGTGGAGCAGAACCCACTTTAAAAAACGGTCTTTTCTGTGGGATCAGATTGGATTGAGTTATGTAATCTAGTAAGAATAGGATGAGGAAAATTGTTGATGTTTATAGTCTTCTACCGGGTATTGAAAAACTTTGGGCCGAAACTGTAAAAGGGAACCCAGATATTAAAATTGCCATTTTAGATGGCCCTGTTGATTTATCACATCATTCATTAACTGAAGCAAAGATACTCTCTTTAGATAGTCATAGATCAAAAGGTGTTAAATCTACTCATGGAACATTTGTGAGCAGTTTGATTTTTGGACTACACCGATCTGGAGTTAAGGGAATAGCACCAAGGTGTTCAGGATTAGTAAAAAGCATTTATCGTGAAGATGATAATGGGAAGTTGCTTAGTTGCACTCAATCGGATATCGCGCAGGGGATTATGTCTGTATTACAATATAAGCCTGATGTTATTAATATCAGTGGAGGACAGAGGCTTGAAGATGGTGAGAACATTATTACTCCTCTCAAGAATGCCTTAGATAGATGTGAGCGAGAAAGCGTCCTGGTTGTTGCTGCATCAGGGAATGAAGGTACAAATACCATGGATGTGCCTGCTAGTTATAGAACTGTACTAGGGGTAGGTTCTATCGGAGATGATGGCCAACCATCGATTTTTAGCAATGGAAGTCCTGATTCGCATGAACAAGGAATTATGGCTCCCGGTGAAAATATCATAGGAGCATCTCCATTGACAAATGGGGAGAAAGTTGTAGCCAGTGGGACAAGTTTTTCTACCGCTTTGGTGAGTGGTGTAGCAGGTTTGCTATTGAGTTATCAAAAAACCCTGGGAGTCACTCCGGATCCATTAATCATTAGGAATGTACTTAAGAAGAGCGTTTCACCTTGTCCTGACACAGGGCAATTCAAGTGTATGACAGGTATACTGGCAATAGAAAGAGCAATGAGGCTTGTACAGGAACTCTCAGGCAGATCTAATACCCAAAACAAATGCAAGTGCCATTCTGGCAAGGAAGCTGCTGAAGATAAAATGAGACCTTCCGACAAAACGAATTCTTTAACAATAAATAAAATAAGTATGAATCATGAAACAGAAGTAATCCCTTCCATTGCGGAAGAGGGGGATCAAAAAGTTATTCAAGAACAGGTAGTTGCCTCTAGTATTCAAGAGGTTGATCAATCCTCTCACTCAGTTGGAGATGCAATGCCCTTAGAATCTGAGCCACCATTGGTTGAGACGGTACAGGCTAAGGTTGAGCCTTCCGATATTGGCTTATCCTACAATCCTGCATCTGATCCGGGCGGATATCCAACATTTCAAAATAGTCAGTTGATAAACGCTATTGGTCAGCCATCATATAATCTGGGGACTCAAAACAATCAGGATACCTTCACGGCTCTTATGAGAACATGGTACGAAGACCTTCCGAAAGGAAAACTTAAAGATGAGCTCACGGATTCACCTCATGACCACAAATCGATGGCAGCTTTTTTACTCTACAGAAACAGTGAAGGATATCCTAATGTATTTATGGGTAGCCAGTTGATTTGGCTTTTAAATATGAACTCAACACCTATTTATGCCATTAGTCCCAAGTTGGCAGATTTCAGGAGTTCGATTTATCTTACCTTACAACAATTTCTGGCTGACAATGTAGGTATTGATTCATCTATTTATTCTGACTATACATTAGATATAAGTTCAGGAAAGAAGAACCCAAATGATCCGCTTCCAAAAGGTTTGTTTGTTGAGGGTAAAGATGATGATGATGTAATGAGGATGGTTTTACCAGGATATATTTCAGGCAGGACAAAGTTAATCAATGGAAATTTTGTTGAGAGTGTAACGCCAGTAGCCTACGGATTAAAAGATTGGACGGCTAAGGCATTGGTCAATTCGTTGAACCTCAAAGGAGAGGAAACTACAAAGCAGTTAATATCAATCTTAAATAGGTTGTACGTTTCTACTCTGAACAAAGGGCAGTCGGCAGATGATCGAGCATTGAATTACTCACTCTATAACATTCTGGAATTGTCTAATATTATTGGAGAGATAACAAAGGATAAATTACAGTTGAGCCATTACCAGGTTGTTCCTTCTAAGATTTCAAGACAAAATTCTATCGCCCGAGAGGTGAGGATGATATTCTTTGATCCGATGAATACCAATAAAGCGTCTACTACTTACAGTATGCAGGTAGATGTAAGCGGTGTAACTCCTGTAATTATAGGAGAGACACAGAAGTGGTATGCACCTGTCTCAGTTGTATCGGCTTAATTAAAAAGTCAAAGTTCACAATATTTAAAAAATAAATACAAGTACTTGAGATTTTACTTCAACAAATAATAGTAAAATTTCAAATGGGTCCCAGATCTTGATTTATAATATTACCGATTTGAGTTGAGCAAAAGGTGATGACCTTTGTCATCTGAATACGAAATGGCAATACAACTCAACAACGGTAATCTACTCGGGCTTTTCCCGAGATCAAACAAATAATTTTCTAACAATTTAAAAACATGTAATTATGAAATTACCAAATCAAACAAAAGCGATTGAAAAGAAGACGTATAATGCCAATGCAGTAACTTCTGGAGTGAATGCATCCTCTTTTCTTAGTGCGTTAGCACCAATTGCAACCAGAGGACTAACTGGAGCAATTAATGGAATATTAGGATAATGTAATTTATTGTGCCGGGATAGTATATAACTATTCCGGTACATCTTTACTTAGTGATCGCTTTAATATTCTCAGAATAGAGATATAATACATGTTTATAATCATCTTTATTCATCACACCAAAAATCAACCCTCTCAAAGCCACAGTTCGATTAAAGAAAACTCTAAATTGATTTTGAACCTATATTAACTTATTCAGGATAAGAAGAAAACATGCCTCAAAAGGCAAATTACAGTATAATACTATCAATTTTGATATTCAATCAACACTTGACACAAAGATTTTCGAACTGCCATGAACAAATTCAATTTATATCATGTTAATTTGCAACAATGTTGCGTTTGTTAAAATTGATGAACCAAAACAGATTCCAGTAGTTTTTTGGAGTTCAAAAGAAATTAACCTGGATTGACAAAAGGTCTTTCATTATTTAGGTAATACAACTTATGGATAGTAAAATATTAATCAGATCAGGAGCATCCCGGCAAATGAATATACATAGCTGGATAGCCGTTATTTTTTTTCTGACTTTCACTATTTCTTGTAATACAACGAAAAAGGTCGATAAAGACCTTCAACAGGCTTTTGAATTGCATGAAAAGTCAATGAGCATCAGAAATCAGGTCGATGGTAAGGTCAATACGTTGTTTTCAGATAAGGATTCTATAGAAGTTAATGGACAGGTCCAATACCTGGATTCCATAAAAATGACTCTAAAGAATTGGGATGAGCAAATGATAGAAGTACCTGGTTTTGAAGATGAGCATGACCATGCCGGACATGACCATGCCGGGCACGACCATGATCACGACCATAACCACGACAAGGTTGAGTTAACTTCTAAACAGCATTTAGAAGTACAACAGCACTTATTCGAAGAAATCCAGTCTATCGCTGGTGAATTGGATAAGTTGCAATAGATAAAATTGGTCGTTTTTACATAGTCAGTTAATACAAACAATATGATACTAAGTGGTTTGGAAATAGCTTCGAGGCAAGGAAAGGATATAGAAATTGATCCTTACAATGCTGAAAGGCTCAATCCCAACAGCTACAACTTACGTTTACACAATGAACTGTTGGTTTATGACACACCAGTTCTTGACATGAAACTTGACAATAAAACATCAAAATTGGAAATTCCTACTGATGGACTGGAGCTGGAACCTGGCAAATTGTATCTTGGTAGAACAGTGGAAAGAACTCGCTCTGATAAGCTGGTGCCAATGCTGGAAGGCAGGAGTAGTATAGGCAGGTTGGGGATGTTTATACATGTGACAGCAGGCTTTGGTGATGTGGGATTTAATGGTTTTTGGACACTCGAGATTTTTGTAGTCCAGCCCCTGGTTATTTATCCGGAAGTAGAAGTTTGTCAGATCTATTTTCATGATATCAAAGGCGAATTTACCACGTACCAAAATGGTAAGTATCAAAACAATTCCGGAATCCAGGCCAGCAAACTATATCAGGATTTTGTGAAGAATCAGTAATCGATAGCAACCTTTTAGTCAAAATCGACAATCTTGATAATAGCCGATAGGTTTTGGAACGACCAGTTTTATCAATAGGTCTCTAAAAAAGAGGTATTTAATGGACTTTCATGAAACTTTTGTATTTGGGAGGTACGTTAAACAGATGAATTGTTAAACCTCTTGATATCAGGAGCAAGTTTGTTTTGAAAGAGCACTAAAGATGTACAGGTCAAGCTATTAAGTAGTGATATAATTATTTACAGGAATGAAATTAGACGATAAATTAATAGAAAAAACACAACACGATATCAACGGTGATAATCATGTGATGACATCAGTCGAAACACCCATGAGAGAGGATGCATTCGTGAAGTCTGATGCTGAGAAAATTGCTAATATCGAAAAGCTTTTTGGAGGAATTATGGAGGAGCTTGGGCTGGACCTAAACGATGATAGCCTTAAAGGAACGCCCTACAGAGTTGCTAAAATGTATGTGAAAGAAATGTTTGAGGGTCTAAACCCAAAGAGCAAACCTTCATTGTCTGTATTCGATAATAAATATCAATACAACAAAATGTTGGTAGAAAAGGACATCACTTTTACATCCGCCTGCGAGCATCACTTTCTGCCAATTGTGGGTAAGGCACATGTCGCCTATATCTCTTCAGGTAAAGTCATTGGTATCTCGAAGATCAATAGAATAGTAGAGTACTACGGTAAGAGACCTCAGGTTCAGGAAAGGATGACCCTGCAAATATTCAATGAGCTGAAAGAAGCATTGCAGACAGATGATATAATTGTTGTTGTCAATGCGGAACATTTGTGTGTTTCTACCAGAGGCGTCAATGACAAGACCAGCAGCACTACCACCTTAGAATACGGAGGCAAATTTGAAAACGAACATTTAAGGAATGAATTTTATCAGTTGCTTTGATCAATCAGAATTAATTGACTGATCTGGTATCTTTCAGATCGATGCTCATTGTAGAAACTTGGCATTTGCAAATTAAAGTTCAGCGTTTGAAAAGCGATTATTTCTTCTTCGGTCTGAAAACCTTCATTACTTCGGGGTTGGTTTCAAGATAAGGCCCTTCGATTAAATCAATACAATAAGGTATCGCCGGGAAAACAGCCTCCAGGCATTCTGCTATTGATTTTGGTTTGCCTGGTAGATTTAGAATCAAAGATTTTTTTCTGATGCCTGCAGTCTGACGGGATAATATAGCTGTGGGAACATATTGCAAGCTCACCTGACGCATCTGCTCGCCGAAACCGGGTAGTAGTTTTTCACAAACGGCGATTGTTGCCTCCGGTGTTACATCCCTTTTTGCGGGTCCGGTGCCTCCTGTCGTCACAATCAGGCAGCAAGATTCCTCATCAGCCAGGTTAATGAGTTCTTCTTCAATTAAATGTTGCTCATCCGGGATTAATCGATAAACCGGTTCCCATTCTGATATAAGCCATAAATTCATTAGTCTTTCAATTTCCTTTCCTGAAATGTCTTCATAGACTCCCTGACTTGCCCTGTCTGATACACTGATTATTCCAATTTTGATCTTATCCACTCGCTTTGCTACGTTTTAATAAAGTCTGATTCATTTAACTGGCTCTAAATTAGTAATACCTGTTGGTTTAAACAGAATAAAACCATCTTTTGACATATTTTTCATCTACATCAGCTGATCAGTACCCAGGGGCAGAATGAAAATATTCTTTCAATGACTTAAGACATTATTACATTAAGTTTTGTATTGATAAATTTTCGATGTTGTAACTGTCAAACTTTGAATTTTTAAGGAATTGTTCTTCCTTCCTTCGTTCGCCGGAGGCTTCTGAAGACGCAGCGCAAAAGATTCGGCGGATAAGAGAATTAAATATAAAGATCAAACAGTACTTCATTTGAAAATATGCTTCATAAACCTGTTGTGATAACCTTTCTTCTGCATCATTTCTGAAACTTAGATCAATTGCCGGTTAATTATTACCTTATAAATACCCCCACCATTACCAGACGATATGTATGCAAGGTTTAAAAATTACTTTTCATTGAACGTATGAGAAACCATAGGAAACGAAAAAAGGTCTGTAACAACGTTTTTGAGGCAATTTCATAACTTTCATAAAGAATACCCTATCTACTTACTCCTCTCAAACAACACCACTGTTTCTACATGTGATGTGTGAGGGAACTAATCTACTAAGCTGAACTTTGTAATTTGATAACCTGCCTAGGCCAGAATTTCCGTATCCCTTTCCTGCGTGGCGGGATTATAGGAAACATAAACCATTCTTTCAGCTCCCAGATTGATGATTTTCTTCATCGTTTTAGGGGCTACTCCCGATCTGGCAGGATCCAGAATAATAGTGCGAATTTTTCCTGCATATTTCTTGTGCTCTGCCGAAAACTTTCCAACATCAGCAGCATAAACCTTAAGCCCTTCTATGCGATTCTTTTGGGAATTCTCTTTGGCGTTTTCAATTGCAGACGGTACTATGTCCAAACCAATTATTTGAGCGTTTTCACTTCTAGAAGCAAGAATCTTCCCTATTGTTCCTGTTCCGCAATACAGATCCATGACAATGTTACTATCAATCGATTCCTTCTTGTCGAAAGCATATTCCACGACTTTAGTGACACTACTGTTTCTGCGTGGACGTTTCAAATGTTTTCACGTCAAACTGCCTAAATACAATGGCCGGTTCCTGGTGTGAAGATATGTTTCATTAGACTGGTTTCGGATAATATTAAATTCAATTTTAATCTTATCCGATGAGACTTAAAGTGCAGCGGTTTTTAATAGCCTCAATCTATTGCACGATTGTATATTGCAGCATTGATCTATTAGTAAGAAACAGAAGTCGGTTCTTACCTTCTACAGCTGCTCCCACAATATGTGAAACTGATCCTACCTTTAGAGTCTGCTACCTGATGATTGGTTAAAAAGAAGGAGAAAAATTGACGTGATACCGACAATTTCTATATGCCATATCAAACACTGACAATTTTTTGATGTTTGATGTTTTATTTAGTTGCTGGTTTTAATCGGTATTCGGGTTGATTCCGATAAAATAATGGAAGACTTTAAGAAGGAAATATTGAATTATGGAATTTCGATTCCGGAAGATGAATGGGATTATATTTTAGACATTGCTGAAAGAAAAACTGCAAAGAAAAAGGAAGTCATTTTTAGTCAGACAGAGCTTTGCAATCATGTGATCTACCTAATCAGCGGGATTACCGCTACCATATATTACTACGATGATAAAGAGGTTGTTACCAGATTCTTCCAAACTGGCAACTTCAATACGAATATTGTAAGTGCTGAATCAGGGAGTATGGCTTCCGATGCACTTGTTGCGATTACTGATATTGAATACTTGATATTTCCCTTTAGCTTCTTTTTGGATAGTTTTTTTCATGGTGGCACCTTTGGACTTTTTGTGAGAAAGAAAATAATGGGGATGATCATCGAGAATAAAAAATTCACGACCATCAAGACCATCAACGATACGGAGATTAAGTACTCCTTCTTGTTAGAAAACTATCCGATAATTATTCGTGACACACCATCAAAATATATAGCGAAGTTCCTGGGACTGACTCCGGAGGGCTACAGTAGATTTTTATCGACTAAAATAAAGTCTTAACTTTTATCAATTTTTTTCTCTTTTTATTCTCATACATTGGGGAAAATCTATTGGTAATTGTGAAAGAATCAAAAGGCTTAACCGGTGCAATATTGCTATTATTTCTCATGCTTTGGCTTCCCTTGGGGCAATATGATTTTTTGATAAATCATTGGATGAAGCTAGGGATGTATGCTGTTCCTTTTATGCTGGCTGGTATATTTTTAGTGAATCAAAGCAGCACTTTCGGCGCAACTATCAGGAACTACCGATTTTTGGGTTTACTCATGCTTATTGCCTATATCATCCATCAGTTCGAGGAGCACTGGATTGATGTTTTTGGAAATTATTATGCTTTCTATGACTTTAATAACAGTTTTATTCTTGAAAACCTGGGTGAACCGGATTCATTGAATAAGCCTCTGACCAGGGAATCAATTTTTATAATTAATACATCATTGGTTTGGCTGGTAGGGTTTCTTGCAATTTTGGCCAGTCCCAAACATCTATTCCCATTGATTGCCATGGCCAGTATAATTCTGGTAAATGGGGTAGTTCATATATTAGCCGCTATTGCAACCCTGAAGTACAATCCTGGTCTGCTTACATCTATCGTCATATTTATACCGATTTATATCTGGTTTACCCGGTTTATTCTTCAGAAACATGTACCAGTGAAGCTAATTTCTTTCGGTATAATATGGGCTTTTTTGGCACATGTAATTATGGTCGCAGGCCTATTGATGGCCAACTGGTATCACCTGATTTCCGAGTTAGTTTATTTCGTGGCGCTGATTATCTGGTCTATACTGCCTGTTGAGTTATTCAGAAGGACCGACCAATCGAGTAAGCTAAATCAAACATAATTTTTGCAATTGAAATATTTAAAGAATGATCATACAAAACAATGAACCCGATTATATCAAAATAGAAGAAGACCTGGGCTTTCAAATGATGACAATTGAAGAAAAATTAACCCTTGAATCTAACGAGGGCAACAACCCCTTTGAATTACATCGGGCTGATTTCAATACCATGATGCTGCTATCTGACGGTGAGATGACACATAAAGTAGATTTTATGGAATATGAAATGGTCAAAGGTGATTGTTTGTTTATGTCAAAGGACCAAATTCATAAATTTGACCAATCCTCTACTTACAGAGGCCATATTATTATGTTCACTGAGGAATTTATGCTTAGACATTTCTCTCTATCAGCTTCTTCTAAAATAAGTTCGTTATTTAATAATCATTTGAGTCCTTCTCTTTATCAGAACTTTGGTGATCGACATATATTAATTCTTGCAATAAAGCGAGAACTCTCTTTGGATCTTGGGGAAATCAAAGCTGATGTTTTAGCTTGCATCCTGACAGCGTTTTTACTAAAAGCCCAGGCGCATAAAAGCCAAAATTTTAAAACTTATGATGCAGATTATCAATCGTTTATGAAATTTCAGAGTTTAGTAACTTCAAACTATATGCATACTCGCAAATCTCGCGAATATGCCCTAATTCTAAATACCACCTATAAGCAGTTAAATATGCTTTGTAAAACTTTCACCGATAAGACGGCCAAAGAGTACATCGATGATTACGTGGTGCTGCAGGCAAAAAGATTAATGACCATGACTAAACACACAATTAAACAGGTAGCCTATGAATGTGGATTTAGTGAACCCACTAATTTTTTAAAGTTCTTCAAGAAGATTGCAGGAATCTCACCATCTCAATTCAGAGAAGTTGACGCATAGAGACTTTTCTGACCTCAAAAAGGACAGTTATGACCTTTATCAATCCATTTTATTAACATAGATTAATATCTTCTTAAGTAGCATTTTGAATAATTGAATTCTTAAATAATTTAAAATAACTTCTATTTTTTAATCTTAACCTAATCAATTGAAAATGAGATTCAACTGGAATAAGAACTTTGAAAAATTGAAAGTAGATATGATTACTTTCTGCCTCATTGTAATGACATTTTTAAGCTGTCAGGATACTACCAGCAATGAAAAAGCTGCGTCCAACACTCTGGAGGAATCTCCTGATGTGATTGATCAGAAAACGATGATCGACGGAGCAAATGTACTGGCATTCGGACCAGATAACGTACTGTTTGCAGGCGATAGTAAAAATGGAAAGATTTATGCAATTCCAACCGAGGCAAATGAGTTGAAAAACCCTGTTCCTTACAATCTGGAAGGTTTCGATGCACAAGTAGCTAAAAAACTAGGTGTCGAAAGAAGAGATGTTGTAATCAATGATATGAAAATACATCCTGTTAGTCAGGAAGCATATATATCTGTTAAATTAGGCCATCAGCCAAAGGCAAAATCAGTAATTGTAATTGTTAGTCCTGGAAGTAATAACATGGAGCTCTTAAACCTGGCAAAAGATGGTGTTAAAAGTGTTTCCATTATAGAGCCGGCCTCATCTGACTTAATGTTTTGGAATGAAACTCCTGCCAGCACTTTGAATATTACAGATATTGATTACCACGATGGTTTTGTCTATGTAGCAGGATTAACAAATAGTGAGTTTGCTTCTACTCTTCGCAAAATAGCCTATCCATTCAATGAGAATCAGGAAATAGTGAGTAGCTTAGAAATTTACCATGCCGTTCATACTCAAAATGAAACAAGAGCACCTATCAGGACTATGTTGTTTGAAGATATTGAGGGCAGCACTACTTTATTGGCAAGCTATACTTGCACACCGTTAGTCACTATTCCGGTAGAAGAAATTCAAAATGGAGCAGATATTAAAGGAAAGACCATTGCTGAACTTGGTTATGGCAATACGCCAATTGACATGTTGGTAGTGACCACACAAGGTTTTGATGGAACAATGAGCAAAAGTCTGATCGTGACCAACAAAAACAGAGGTGGAACTATGATTCCCATCAGTTCTTTGATTGCGGGTGCCAAAGGAAAAGGTATGGATGGTCAACGTGCCATGTTTGCTTCAGGGTTGCAGGGAATTCAACAAATCCCTACTGCTAACGTCATGCAGGTAGATATTCAAAATCCGCAGATGCTTGGTATGGTACGCCGAAATATTGAGACCGGAGATATTGATTTAGTTTCGGAATTGACGGGGACATTTTTAAGATTAAGTGACTTCATTTCTGAATATGATTTCCCGGATTATCGATATTCTGAAGCGCAGGCAGGAACAAAGCAATATCATGATATGGTCAAACAAATGGAAGGCTATCCCAATCTGACCTCTGAAAAGATGAGCAGGTAGGCTTCTCTATTAAGAGCGTTTCAGAAAATGAAATCTTATTTTTTGTTATATCTCTC
Source organism: Bacteroidota bacterium (assembly GCA_038525605.1). Taxonomy (GTDB): domain Bacteria; phylum Bacteroidota; class Bacteroidia; order Cytophagales; family Cyclobacteriaceae; genus JANSWY01. The sequence continues at coordinate 9,256 of JBCBHL010000013.1, read as the reverse complement.
CGTGTTGTTGTTCGCATGCGGTAGACAGGTAGATACTCCGGAAGTACTGGTTATTTATCCTACATCGGATGTACTTCCTGAAAATTTACTGCGTATGTACATTCAATTTTCACAGCCCATGAAAACAATCGGCAACATTGAGAAAATCAAACTCACCGATGAGTTTGGAGAGGAAGTGGAAAATGTGTTCTTCAACAATGTTCATGAGCTGTGGAATAAAGAGCAGACGCAACTAACACTCATTTTAGATCCGGCACGAGTCAAAACAGGTTTAAAAGCAAAAGAAGCTTTAGGGCGTGCGATAAGAAGAGGTGAAAATTACACGCTCACGATAGCAGGTTTGGAGGATGTTTATCATCAAAAAATGGGGACTGTTTTCAAAAAGAAAATAAAGGTAGATAATGCGGATTTCACAATTCCGGAAATCCAAAATTGGGAATATAGAATTCCTGAATTAAATACTAAAAATAGCTTTGAAGTGAGCTTTCATCAAATGCTGGATTATAATTCTCTTAGGTCAAGACTAATTATAACTGACAGCAATAATAATCCTCTTGAAGGTACTATTTCGATCAAGGAAGAGGAAACTCAATGGAGTTTCCTGCCTAAGAATCTCTGGAAACCCGGAGAGTATGTGCTTCATGTCAATACTCGCTTAGAAGACCCTTCCGGTAATAATTTGAATGGATTGTTCGATCACAAAACCGGAAGTTTAAAATACAGAAAAGAAGGTGTCGTCGAAAGAATCCCTTTTTCAATAAAATAATAAGTTATGAGATTAAATCGCCCTTTAAATTTAATGATAGTAGCCCTGTTAATATCAATGGTGGTTGCATGCCAGCAGGAACAAAGCAAGGAAAATGAAGCTGAAGTTTTGAAGGAATCGCCACAAAAGGAGCCTCAGAATCTGATCTCAACGGTAGAAACCTTTTTTCCAGGATTCCGGGATGTTGATATCATGGTAAATAGTATTAAGATTCATGCGGTGGTTGGTGGTTCCGGGGAACCGTTGCTATTGTTGCATGGTGCTCCTGAATCTCATGTTATGTGGCGAGATTTGGCTCCAGAGTTTGCCAAAACCTTCACTGTAATTATACCGGATCTTCGGGGTTATGGACGAAGTGACAAACCGCGCGAAGGTGATTACTCCAAAAGGCGTATGGCCATGGATCAGATAGCTTTGATGAAAGAGCTGGGTTATGATTCTTTTTTGGTCGCTTCGCACGACAGGGGATCGCATGTTGCCAGAAGGTTAGCAAAAGACTATCCTGAAGCTGTCAGGAAAATGGTGATCATGGATGTAGTTCCTGCCACCTATGTTTGGCAACATATGAATCCGAAGGTAGCCAATAGATTTTGGGCCTGGTCGTTCTGGACCCAGCCTTATCCATTACCTGAAAAGCTAATGGGGCCTCAGGCCGGAGCATTTGCCAGGACGTCAGCAGGTGATGATGAGGCTGCCGGTGATGATTATGCAGCTACCAACGGCACTGCTGACGCTTTCCATGCGATGTGCGAAGATTATCGCGCCAGTAAAGGTATTGACATGGAACACGATTCAATAGATGCCAATGTCAAAATTGACGTACCTACTTTAGTGATCTGGGGAAAGCAATCAAATACCGGAAATTTTGATTATCCGACGATTTGGAAAAGTGAAGTGGCAGATGTCTCCTTTTTGGAGTTGGATTGTGGTCATTTCGTAGTAGAAGAAAAACCAACGGAAGTACTCAAGGCAATCTCAGCATTCCTATGATCCTGGTCTATCATATTGGCAATGAGTTACTTTGATGAATTTTTAAATATCGAGAACTACCGTATCTGGGCGATTTCAACTTTTTTCGCAATTCTTTTCTTAACGTTCACAGATATAATTTTATCAGCTAACTAAAGAAACAAATTTGAATGAATAAAAATTTAACCGCCTTTTTGTTTCTTATCATATCAATACCAGTCTCTTGTCAAACGGTTTCAAAAGACACCTTACAATTTAAGGGAAATTTTAACCTGTCAGGGAATCTGACGAGTGGAAGAGAATTTCAAAGGACGCTTCAGGTTGAATTTAATCCATCATTAGAAAAGGGAACCTGGAATCTGGAAAATAAATTTAGATTCCTGTACAGTGATGTCGATGGCGATGTGCTAAATCGAAACTGGGATGCTTTAATATTTTATAAACGTTATTTCAATGGCCAGAAAAGATGGTATCCTTTTTTAGTTACAGACCTACAGACAAATTTTGGATATGAATTAGAGTTTCGCCTGGGTTACGGAGGAGGTTTGACTTATAAACCAACACTAAAAAACAAGAGCAATGAACTGTTACTTTCAGTTGGATCAATATACTACAGAAACAGGTACACCGAGTCTGTCTTCACAAACAGTAACCGCATCGGAAACCAGAGAGATATGCTTCGGTTAGTAGTGCACTATGATCAAAGCAATCAGCTGATCAAAGATAAACTGACATTTAAATCCAATGGTTGGTTTTTGCAATCCACAGAAGAAAGTGCTGATTTTATTTTTAGACTTTCGTTTTCACTTGAATTCAACCTGACAAAGGTGTTATCTTTTACAGCGAATTATCGTATTATCCACGAAAATGTCACCTTAGAAAGCCTGGATAATCAACAACAATTCACTTCGATCGGAATCAAGGCAGATTTCAAATAACATTTTACTGTAAATCTGGATCATGGTGGGTTCCATCAGGGCAACCGTCGAATTTTTACTATCTAATTGAAGCTGGTCAAACGATTTCACTTCACCAAATAAGGATCAATTTCACCATCGAAAGGACATTTATGACCTTTATAAGAATAGATCGTAATTCTAAATTTAATCTTAGTTAGAAGTTTGGGTCTACCACCATTCCCAATTTTTATCTTCTTTAATATTTTTTAATCTAATCTATTCTAATAATGAAAATTAATGCGAAATACTCATTGAGGACATTGACATTGCTTTTTTCCTGTTTGATGTTTTTGAATATAATCACATTTGCCCAAGAGAAAGATCAGGGTGATCTTCTGGCAACAATGCCCGATGAATTGATGAATGTGGGTACTGGAGTGCCCATCAGCTATGAGCCCTATGAATTGGCAAAATTCACGAAGGATATGAACAGATATCCTGCTGCTAAGCCACCGAAAGGATCATTTAACAAGCATGGAGAATTAGAATTTCTTGGTAAAAATGTATTTGGTATACACTGGTTTGTGGAAGTAGATGGTTCAGTATGGCATTTTGTAACTGCCGGATATCCTCATAAATCACCAATTTTGATGATTCATGGATTTCCAGAATCCTGGTGGGGTTTCAAAGAACAAATGGTTGACCTGGCAAAGGACTACTACGTCATTTCTGTGGATCAACTGGCTTACGGACAATCAGATAAAAGTCTGAAGCAAGACTTGACGCATCAGGGAGTTGCTAAAAGCCTGGTGAAACTGATGGACAAAATAGGTATCGATAAATTTGATTTGGTATCTCATGACAGGGGAAGTTGCATTGCAGATAATATGATGGCTGTTCCGGGAGCAAATAAGAGAGTGACCAATTGGATCAGAATGCAACAGTCTTTCAACGAGCCACATGGCCTGCCCAGACCATCTCATGAAAATCTGGCACATGCTGAAAATTACAAGGACGGAATCATGATTACCGCAACTTATAATTCTGCATGGGTATCGATGCAAATTTCGCCTGAACATATGGACAGAATCTATAAAGAATTTGGGACGGAAGGTATTGCGGCTGCAGTGGCAAAAACTTATGACACAAGCTTTGATATTGAACTGGAGCACCGAATGAAAAATCTGATACAGCACATGTCCATGCCTATCCTTTTCCTACAGGCTACCAAAGATCCTGCTCAACGGGAGGAGGAATACGCAAGATCACCGGATTTTGTCAAAGATGGATATGTCATGTTTGTTGACGGCAATCATTTTTCAGCTACCGAGGCGGCTGAAGAGGTTACATTAGCTATTCGGGATTTCATACAAGGGGAGCGCCCACCTAAGCTTATTGTTGATTAAGAAACTTAGCTTGAAATGATGATTTTCTATAGTTATCAGCTTTCGGTTTTGAAGCGATGTGCCATGCTGATCTCATTATTCTTGCTGCTTTCGTTCTGCGGTTTTGGTCAGGAAGATACCGAGCAATCTCAGAACGAACTAACAAGTTTGATCAATGAAGGAGAGTTTGTGTTTAATGGTAAATTGAGGTTTTGGCATGCTAATGATGCGGCTGCCAGAACCTCTCAGGCTTACAGTTTTGGTACCAACTTTGGTTACTTGTCTAAATCTTACAAAGGTTTTAGGATTTACGCAGAAGGTGAAAGTGTGGTTGCTCTTACTCCGGACTTATATTTTGACGGTGTGAATGGTCTAACAGATAGAACAAATGTTACTGATCCTGAAACACTGGAGTTAAATCAAATGTACGTTTCTTACAACGATACTTTGAATGGTGGCACAGTCATTAATTTCAAGGTGGGGCGTCAAGCAGCTATCGTCGAAGATGAGCGCTTTATTGGGCGAGTTTCTGCCAGGCAGGATGATCAAACATTTGATGCCATCTATGGTAAGTTGCTAAATGACGACAAGGGTGTATCTTTCGAATATGCCTATATGTATCAGGTAAATCGTCTGATTGCAGAAGTGGGAGATTGGCGAAGTGATTCTCATGCGTTTATGTTAGGGTTTTATAAAAACCCAATGGCAAGAGTTGGTATTTTTTCACATTTACTTGATTTTCAGGATGATTCACCCGGTCAGTCTAATCAGACATTTGGTATAACGATCGATAGAAGTAAGATTCCTCAGGATCGAACTGCAGTTACCTATCAGACGGCATTTGCCTATCAAAGTGAATATGGAGATAATCCAATAGCTTATGATGCATTTCTAATTAATGCAGAAGTAGGTGTTTCAGTGCCGGGAGCTGGTGTTTTCAGGTTGGGTTATGAATTGGCTAGCTCTGACAATGGAGTTGCTTCTTATCAATTTCCACTTTCTACAGGTCAGCGTTTACATCGGATATCGGATAAATTTATAAACCCTCCCGCAGATGGCTTGCATAACCCATATTTTACAGCAGAATCCAGAAACATTTTTTGGGGCATTGGTGGTTGGCTTGGCTACCATACCTACTTCTCAGAAGAAAGTGGTGATTTTCTTGCACATGAAATAGATGTGGTTTTGTACAGGGAGATTGTTCCCGGCTTAGCCAGAGCTGAATTGACTTATGGTTCTTTTTTTGGAGAGGTAGATCGCTTTACCAATCTGAATATTGTATCGATTGATCTAGTCTTTGAGCTATAATCAATAAGCTGCTGATTAATAATTTTTAAGCATTGTAATGATGGAAATTTTTTGGAGCCTTTGGAAAAGTAAGGTACTTGCACTGTTAAGAATGATTATTGGTTTTCTCATATTCTGGCATGGAACTCAAAAGCTATTTGGCTATCCTCCTTCAGATGCGATGCAGGGAAAACTTTCAACTTTGCTTCTAATCGCTGGACTTATGGAGTTGATAGGTGGTGTCTTTTTGTTTATTGGATTTTTTACACGCTGGACATCGTTTTTGTTAAGTGGAATGATGGCAGTGGCTTACTTCATGGTGTTTTTTAGCAAGTCCTTTTTGCCGATTGTGAATCAGGGAGAACTGGCAGTACTATACAGTTTTGTATTTTTCTATCTCTTTTTCGCGGGAGGAGGTACATGGTCTGTCGACGGTTACATCCACTCAAAAGTCAAAAAGGAGGTTAAAATATGAAGAAGCAATTTCTCATTTCTTTCTTAGCGATTTTTATATGTATTGCCCTCATCCAGCTGATCTGGTCGGGGATTCTCTGGAGCCTGGTCTTAGTGCTTCCGCTCTTTTTGATTGGTTTTTACGACATGATCCAGAGAAAGCATGCCATTCGCCGAAACTTTCCGCTAATCGGTAATTTCCGTTACTTGCTGGAAAGTATAGGGCCGGAGATCAATCAATACTTTATAGAGTCCAATTCAAGTGGTGTGCCTTTTTCACGAGAGACCCGCTCTTTAGTGTATCAGCGTGCCAAAAATGAATTGGATACACTTCCTTTTGGCACTCGTCATAACGTTGGTGAAGTAGGTTATGAATGGGTGAACCATTCCCTTAATCCCATGCATGTCGAACCAGAAACGATGCGAGTACTTATTGGAGGTCCTGACTGCAAGCAGCCTTACAATGCCAGTATTTTAAATATTTCAGCGATGAGCTACGGTGCTTTAAGCAAAAACGCTGTTCTGGCATTGAATAGTGGAGCCAGCAAAAGTGGTTTCGCTCAAAATACAGGAGAAGGGGGATTGACAAATCATCACCTTGAAAATGGTGGCGATCTTATCTGGCAAATCGGGACAGGTTATTTTGGGGCAAGAACATTGGAAGGCCAATTTGATCCGAAATTATTTAGTGAAAAAGCCTGTCACAAAAGTGTGAAGATGATTGAAATCAAATTATCCCAAGGGGCTAAACCCGGGCATGGGGGAATATTACCTGCCGCTAAGGTTACCCAGGAAATTGCTGAGATAAGGAATGTGCCACTAGGAAAAGATGTGAATTCCCCGCCAGCACATTCCGCTTTTTCTACACCGAAGGAGTTACTGGAATTTGTTTATCAACTTAGGGAACTTTCTGATGGTAAACCTGTCGGGTTCAAATTATGTGTTGGGAAAAGGAGAGAGTTTCTGGCAATTTGCAAAGCCATGATTGAAACGGGAATCCTGCCTGATTACATTGCTGTTGACGGAGGTGAAGGAGGTACGGGGTCTGCACCATTGGAGTTTTCTAATAGCATTGGTGCGCCTTTGACAGAAGCACTCATATTCGTACACAATGCTCTGACTGGTTTCGATTTAAGGTCTAAAATTAGAGTGATCTGTAGCGGGAAGATAATCTCAGGTTTTGATATTGTAAAGAACATAGCAATTGGTGCAGATCTATGTTATTCTGCTCGTGGAATGATGTTGGCAATTGGATGTATTCAATCACTAAAGTGCAATGCCAATACATGTCCGACAGGTGTTGCTACGCAAGATCCACATTACATGCAGGCTTTAGATATATCCGATAAAGCTAAAAGAACCTCAATCTTTCATGATAACACAGTGAAGAGTGTAGCTGAAATGATCGGAGCAATGGGATTGAAAAGCACAGGTGATTTAAGGCCATGGCATAGAGTCCGAAGAACAGATTTTACTGAGATCAAAAACTATAGTGAGCTTTTCGAATATCTGGAGCCCGGAGCATTGCTCCAAGAGCCCTATCCTGACAAATGGGATCGTGCAGTAAGAACCGCTTCGAGTGCCTCTTTTAGTCATCATTAGTTTTATAACTTATTTATCTGACAACCTTTTACTTATGAAAAACATCCTTAGAAACCTCATCATGCTGGCTTTAATCCTCAATAGCCTGAAAGGAATTTGCCAGGATGAACATCATGAATACCATGGGGAGATTGTACAGAAAACAAGTCACCCGGCCAGCACTGTGTCTTTTATCATTGTAGAAAATGAAACAATCATTTTTGGAGAAGAGGGTTTTGATGAGATACCGGAAAACAGGACACTTATTCAACCGATCTTTGGTTTCAGGATATTTAATGACAAGCTGACCTTTGCAACCAGACCTTCATTCGAGTTTTTGTCAGCACCGCATGAAAGACATGAGGAGGGAGGGAGGAGCGTAGAGCGACTAGGCGGCTTTGGAGACATCGGTCTGATGTCATTGCTTACGCCGATTTCCAGGCATGAAGGTTTTATCTGGAGTTTGGGTTACAGTGCCACTTTCCCAACGGCAAGCGAGGAGGCGTTGGGTTCAGGCAAGTTTCAAATTGGTCCTGCAGCATCTTTATTTTATCTGGGCGAAGAATATGGGACAGGTTTTAGAAGCGTCAATGTGGGGGCATTCATTGAGCATTGGTGGTCTTATGCAGGTGATAGCCAGAGAGAAGATACCAGCTTTTCTTCTATTCAATATGTCTTGATGTATCGGCTTACTAATACGATGCAAATCGGAATGGAACCAAAGATTACCGTTGACTGGAAAGAGGAGAGAGGGAACAAGCTCAATTTCCCAATAGGATTAGGGATTGGTGACCTCTTTAGAGTCGGCAAAATACCCATTCAGTGGAGAGTAGAAGGTCAGTACTTTTTGGCATCCAGTCAATTGGAGGGAGAAGAGTTTGCATTTCTGATCACATTGGAGCCTATTCTTAGCTCATTGTTTAAATAGAAAATCAAGAAGAAGGTGATCTCTTTACTATCTTAACGGAATCAATGACAAGCCTAAAATCACATTTGAAACAATTAGCTCTTTCCATAATATTCTGGGGTGCTGCTTTGGGGTGTTTTGTGATTTTCAGATACTTAGGAATAGACCGTGTTCCGGAAATTGAAGTGAGTATGAGCATCAAAACTTTAGTTTTGAAAAATTTGTTGGCCATGACAATAGTAGGTATTGTGCTTGGAATAGTTTACTCAACCATAGATTACTTTTTTGATAAGCGTCTATCTCAGAATACAAGTTTAGGGGGTAGCCTGATCGCTAAGATATTTCTTTATTTTTTGTCAACTGTGTTGCTATTGAGACTCGCTCAATACATTGCACAGGCAAATGGGATGAACCTTAACTTCGAAAAAGGTTGGCTGTGGTGGTTAAAAGATGAACGTTTTGTTTCGATATTACTCTATATTATTCTCTGTTCTTTCGTTTTCTCTTTGATGAAAATAGCAGTCGAGAGATTTGGCAAAGGGGCATTTATAAAAATTCTCATGGGAAAATACCGGACACCAAAAGAAGAAAAACGTATTTTCATGTTTTTAGATCTGAAAGATTCCACTACCATAGCGGAAAAATTAGGACACTTTAAATATAGTCAATTCATTCAGGATTGCTTTCATGATCTCAATATGGTCATCTTTAAGTATGAAGCAGAAATTTATCAGTACGTTGGAGATGAAGCAGTTTTAACCTGGCCATATGCAAAAGGAGTTGCCAATAACAATTGTGTTCGGCTCTTTTTTGAATTTCAAGAACAAAGATTAGCAAGGAAATCCTATTACATGCGGAAATATGGTATTTACCCGGAATTTAAAGCAGGTCTTCATGGAGGCACCCTGATGGTTGCCGAAGTTGGCTTTGTAATTGTTGCATAGAGCTTGTATTCTGGCTGAAGTATTGATCACATCGCCATGATATGCCAGCTCTTTTTTTACAAAGC
>JBCBHL010000012.1:0-44655 GCA_038525605.1 Bacteroidota bacterium | reverse complement strand
CATTTACAATGACGCTAAATTGTTGATTGATCGTTCCATGTGCGTCATTACCATCTTACGCCTACAGGCTACAGCTAGCACAGCGAGCAAATTCGTGTGATAGTACTTTAGAAGGAATATGAAATTTGCGAAGTAATCTATTGTCCTGGAGTGCATACATTGTGGACATCTTATTTGAGTAAGATTGTTTCATGCTGGTATTGTTCTATACTTAAATATGGAGTTATGTCAACAGCATTCACAATGACGTTAAATTGTCGATTGATCTTTTGACTGGTTTATCAATTGGTTCTTCTACTTAATAAGTTATTTACTTATAAATCGGTTTTATTGGATGAACTTGTGCAAGAATTTTCTTTGACCGTGCACTAATTCGTTGGATAACGCACTAATCTACTAATCCCGAGCACTAATTTACTTTCCTGGCGCACATATCTACTTATCCCGCACACATATCTACTTATTTTATGCACTGATTTTTAATTCCCGCGCACTTATTTACTAATTCCGTCGACTGATTTGGTTTGCCCGCGCACTTATCTACTAATTCCGCACACATATCTACTTAGTTTATGGGCTGATTTGGTTTGACCATGGACAACAGGGTGATTGGGGTGTTTTTTGTGAGTTTTAGTTAGTCATTAGCAAAGTTGGGGAATGCCTAGCGTAATCATTTATGAGATTCCTTCGCGGTGCTCGGAATGACGGTAAAAGACAAATTACACCGTCATTTTTACGTCTTTGCGATCCCGACAGTGATATACTAATAGGATTGTAAGAATCACATGGAATGTCGGGAGAAGCAATCTTACAGATAGCAGGTGCTTAGCTTCTTTCTATAGATAAGATTCCTTCGCTCTGCTCGGATGACGGTACAAAAAACAACTTCACTTCACTGAGCTCCAAATGACGTTTCAAAAAAAATAAAAAAATATTCATTTCTCTTACGTGTGCCTTTTGAGCTACGCAACATGATAGTAGATGCGAAGAAATAGCTAGCAAATAATAGTAAGCATTCACACAACTAATCAAAAAAGTAAGAGAAAAAAATAGTTCAAATGAATATTAAAACAGATTATTTAACGGAACAGGATTTAGAATTCCGAAGAAAAAGGGGAATTCACATAGCAACTGAAGCTGACAAAGTTCAGCAGGGCGTAAGCAACAAATTGCTCATTGTTGCCATCATTATGATTATACTGGTAGTGGGGATCAAATTCACTACTAACGCTCAATCGCAAATAGCGGAATATTGCAGCACATGTGTGCCTTGTAATTCAAATGGCGCAGGAGGTATTTCGGATACCTATCCGTGTTATGGTGCAGGGGGATTTATGTATACGTCTGATATGATGCAAAAGAAGTGGTATGAAATTACCTGGCCGGGAACTCATAATTCCTATGCAAATAACAAAGATGGGGTTATAAACTATGTCTATAATCAATTAAATGATCCCAGACTTTCGAGCGAAAATCAGCACTTAAGCATGAATAGACAGCTGAGACGAGGGATACGCTATTTAACCTTGGATGTAACAGGCAAGGATAACTCAAGCAGAGATATCAAATTGTGTCATGGAGCTTGTGGAAGGGGATTATCAGTAGTCAATAGTGCATTTGACAACATTGATAGATTTCTATCTGATTACCCGCACGACATTGTGATTGTAAATTTTGATTTCACAAAACATAGAGGCTATTTTGAAGCAGCAGAAACGCCAAAAGATCCGGGAGGTGTACAATACGAAAAATGGTATAAAAACTTATTTGACAAGATTAAAAACAGGGGGCTGGTAAAATACATAGATCCGGTTAAATGGAACATAATGAATCCAGACAATTATAGCTCCAGCAATGGTAAGGTTCATAATCAAGTGAGGGATGCCTGGGCAGCAGCCAATATCAACTGGTCCTCGATGGAAGACATGATCAAAAATGGAGAGCGATTGATCCTAATGCCTGAAACCATTGAAGATGAACTACTTGGAAATTCAGGATGGCTGAGATCTACTGGTACTGGAAAATATCAAGGGGCTGGTGCTTACCAACCGGAGTTACTCAAACTAAAGGATAAAAAAGACCAAAGAACAGCCACTCTATATGTTAACCCCAAAACTGATTCTTATTCGTCGGGAGACAAAGATGAAAACAGGAAAGCAAATGATGGCCGATATTTATATAATATGGGTATCTGGGCACAGAAAAAGATCGAAAAGCTCAATCAAAAAAGGAGTGCGGATCATTCAGCACATCTTACATTTTTTGAGTTACAATTCTTTGACTCCGGTGAAAGCTGGAGAGACAACAGTGATTTCACAGTAGTAGATGCCTGTAATTGGCTAAACGATGACAACAATGATCCCATTGGTCACTTATCAGGTCTTGGTTTATCAGCAAATGTAGATTACATTTTCAGTGATAGTTATAAATTTCTGAACATATCAGGTAATCAGGTTAAAAGTGAAGATATCGCCAATACACAGCTATTGATTAGTGTTTCTGATCCTGTTAATAATTATTTTTTTCTGAGAGAATATGGTTCCAGAAACTACCTTTATGCAGATGGTAGCAGCTCAGGATCTAAAATCAAAGTCGATAAAAATAGCAATGAGTCTTACAATAAAGTGACGCAGTGGTCCATTGAAAAAAATGGAAATTCCTACAGATTCAAAAAGGCAGGGACTAATCTGTACATGTCAGTTGACAACAGTGGAAATGCAGTATTGAGTACTATACCATATAACTTTGACTTACGCAATGATACAAAACTGGCCCATTTCACCTTCGATAACAATAATGTTACCGATGAGGAGGGGAATCTTGTATCTTCGATTTCAGGTAGTTCAAGTCAGTATAACTTCATATCAACACCCTTCTGGGGAGGGAAAGCACTAAATATCAATGGAGCCCAGGTGACCCTCAACCAAAACAATGCATTTGGTACCACTAATGGTCAGATTTCTGTGGATTTCTGGATGAGAACTCATGACAGTAGAACCAATAAAAGAGAGATCTTTAACGGCAAGGACTGGTTTATATATTTGAACGATGAATCGAAATTAGCTATCAGGATCTTAGGTAAAAGTGAGAAGCTTACTGATCTGCTCTTAAATGATGGGAAATGGCACAACATTGTTGTGAATGTCGTAAGTAAAAATAACTTCTCTATAATCAATAAAAGAACGGTAACCTGCTACATAGACGGCGAAAGGCAATTTATAAAAGAGATTGAAGAGTTTGGCACTGTCAACTTTATGAAGTCACTAAAGCTAGCTGCCGGTAATAAATGGCAAAAATACACAGGATATCTTGATCATTTAACCATTAGAGGCTATGAATTGACAGAACCAAAGGTAAAAGATAATTACAAAGCTCTTTCCGGCATATTTGCCTCTTACAACTTCGAAAATAACTTAGAAGATGAGACGGAATTCGAAAATAATATTGCTTCCACTGGTTCAAGCCCATCTTTTGCTTACAGCGGAGTTGAAGACAATGTATGTGTAGCATTTAATGGCTCCCAATCGCTGACATTACCTTTCACATATTCATTAGATCATTTCGAGGAAGGTAGTTATTCCATGATGATCAATAACAGTGTACTTCCATCAGGGTCAAATGCTGCAATAGTTTATTCAGATACCTGGGCTCTCGTGCAGGGTACGGATGGAAGGTTAGCAATATGGTCTAATGATAAAGGTACAACTTGGTTTGATACTTACATCAATGACGGATCATGGCATCATTTGCTTTTGAACTACAAAGATGGCTCAATGTATTTGTATCTGGATGGTCAATACAAAGGCAAAGCAAATTTCGGTACCATCAATGCTACAAGTACCATTTCCATCGGCAATGGTTCACTTTTCTCTGGATTTAAAGGATACATAGATGAAGTTAAATTTTATAACTATGCACAATCATTCAATGATATCACAGACATCATGTATCAGTCGGACTATTATGATCGAATAGAAGAGGGAATCATTTTTTCCTATGACCTGGACAGTTACAACTCATCCAATCAACTGGAGAGTAATCTGGGCAATATTCATTTGACGAAAAACAGTACACCCACCATCGTAGAAAGTACAGCCATGGGGAGCGGAGTGCTGAAGCTTTCGGGAAATGAATCTTATCGATTAACCAACAATATGTCATACAATCCTGTTGATTTTACTAATCAAATGACAGTTTCCTTTCTTTTCCGGAAAGAACCCAATACATGGACTGGAACATCCGAAGATTTTATTGGTACCAATGACTGGCGAGTTTTGATCAAAGAAACACACTTTGAATGGGTCATCAGACAAAATAACACCTGGAAAATTATCAGTACTAACAACAATGGTCGTAATTATGGTGATGGTGCCTGGCACCTGGTTGAAGCTTCTCTGTCTGAAAATGGAAATATGAAAATATTCGTGGATGGAAAGCTGATCGGCTCAGGTTCGGTAATTTCCATGGCTGCACTCGACCGAAACTATGGAGCTTTGACAGTTGGAGCTAGAGTAGGTGGTTCCGGTGGTTTCAAAGGGGAGATGGCCCAACTGCAAATTACCAATAAGTCTACAAATTCGGAAAGTGAAAGTGCCTTTCTAACTGCTGATTTCATAGATGAATTAGGTTTGATTGCTTACTATGATTTTGAAGATGAAACTGCTACTAAACCAGTGGATATTACAGACAATTACAACAATTTAGGTTCATTTTACAATACTGTTTTTACCCAAAACCATGTAAAACCAGCAGGTTCTGAAACTTCGCTTAGCTTCGGCGGTGGTGCCTACGTAGACCTAGGTTTCAAAATGGATCCTGCCGATTTTGGTGGTGAAATGACAGTTTCTTTATGGATGAAAACAGATGGCTGGAATGCTGATTTTGAAAGAGTAATCGATGGGGATAAATGGAAATTAATCAGAGCGGGATCGGGTGACAACCTGAGGTTTTACTCCTGGAATAGTGCCAATAGTTCTACGGATGGCTATACAAGTGCTGATGACGGCCTATGGCATCACGTGGTAATGACAGTTCATCAGGAAGGTTCTTATCAGAGTGTGAAGAGAATCTGGGTAGATGGTGTGAAGGAAGCTTACAGTTATGTCACCAACCCGATTACAACGGCAGTAAACAACGTATTGCTTGGTAGAAACATTAATGGCGATACCAGTAATGACTTTCACGGTCAAATTGATGAAGTGAAGTTTTATTCCAGGTTACTTAGTGATGATGAGATCATTTCCGCTTACAACCTGGAGTATCAAACAGACGAGCTCGCCTATTACAAATTGGATGGTGATGCAAATGATGATTATGGATACTTTCATGGCACGGCAACCTCCGTACAATTTCAGACAGATGCAGAAAGAGGAACGGTCGCTAAATTTGGCGGAAGCGGTAGTTATATAGCCCTGGATAAATTAAGTTCAAACAGCGCCATTACTACGCTGGAGGGAACTGTCAGTGGATGGTTTAAAGCTACCTCTGAGAGCATCTTATTCTTTGCAGGAGAATCCAATAGTAATGGCTATGGTGGTGACAATGATCTGCATGTACATGTTTCAAGCGATGGAAAATTGAATGGATCAATTAACGGAACTGAATCATTTACTGTCAGTTCAACTAGCACAGTGTTCGATGGCGAGTGGCATTATATGGTCTTTACCTGGGAGGAAAATGCCATCAATTTACTTCTCGATGGAGAACTTAATGAAGTAAGCTTTGAAGCGGATTTTGATTACAGTTTAAACAATTTCTATCTTGGTAGAATGGGCGATTACACCAGGGCTTTTGATGGCTATCTGGATGATGTAAAGGTATATAATTATGCAGTTGATCTGGAAGGCCTAAGTAACGATTACAATCAGTTAATCGCTCAATACAAACTAGATGGCAATGCCAACGATGAATCAGGAAACTACAATGGAACAGGTATCAATGGTATCAATTTAAATTATCTGGATAGTGAAAGAGGTACGGTAGCTAGTTTCGATGGCAACAACGACTATATTGATCTACCGGATATGACAATCGATTTAACTGAAGGGTTTTCATTTACAGGTTGGCTATACTGGAACGGTATAAACAATCATGAGCGTGTGTTTGACTTTGGTAACGGTGATGGGCAGAATGATATATTTTTAACAAGGAATGGAACATCTAATAAATTGACTTTGGCAGTCTATAAAGACGGTTCAAGAGTTTTAGTAGAAGATGCTGATTTCATTGAACCGAATGATTGGATACATGTAGGAGTAACTATAGACGCCAATGGTTCCGCTGTAATCTATAAAAATGGGCAGGTTGCTGCAACTGGTAATGTTAATCTACCCATTGGGAATATTACCAGAGTTAATAATCGTCTGGGTAGGGTGCAGTCTGATAATTACAATTCATTCAATGGAAAAATGGACGAAGTGAAGTTCTATAATTCAGCACTTTCTCAGAACGAAATCACTGATAGCTTCTTGGAATCACCCTGGAAACAAACTGTACTGGGTAGCCCTGCAATCGAAGGAGTCGCCTGGTCTAAAGATGGCTATTTCAACGTGGAAGTTGCCGGCAGTGACATTTGGGGTACGAGTGATGAAGGACATTTTGTTTATCAGTCATGGTCTGGTGACGGAGAAATGATCGCTAAAGTAAGCTCAATGGAAAACATCAATGAATGGTCTAAAACCGGCTTAATGTTCAGAGAAACTTTAGATGCCAATTCCAAATATGCAGATATAGTGGTCACACCATCCAATGGCGTGAGCTTTCAGAGAAGGACAAGTACCGGAGGATCCTCATATCATGAAAAAGTAACAGGGTTAAATACCCCTATTTGGTTGAAAATGAAAAGAGTAGGGGACGCCTTTACAGCATACTATAGCTTTGACGGTAGTAGCTGGACGCAGGTAGGTTCCAGCAGAACAGTATCGATGACGGGTGACTTGTATGTTGGATTGGTAGCAACATCTCATGATGTATCACAGACCGGAGTTTCTACTTTCACAAATGTAAGTATTTCATCTTCAACAAGTGCAAGGGTAGCGCAGGCGGAAGTTGAAGAGGAGATCGTAGGAGAGGAGAATGAGCCTGAAATTAATGAAGTAACCATCTATCCAAATCCTGCATCTGATGTATTGAACATCTCAGCTACAGGTGACAGTTACAATTTTCAAATGATTGACATGAACGGTAAAACGGTTCATAGGGCATCAGGTTTAGAAGGTTCGACACAGTTATCAGTGACTAATTTCCAAAGAGGGATTTACATCCTGAGAATTTCAGATAAGGAAAAAACAAGAATCTTTAAAGTAGTTGTTGGGAACTAATTGAATCGTAATTTGATTTTACCAGTACCATAGCTGGTTGATTGATAGTCGTGCGGTGACCTGGTTGTCATTGCACGACTTTTTTATGGTATTATCTATTCAAACAGTAATTTAACGTCATTCTCTGCTTTCGCCATTAGGCTACAGCTTGGCACAGCCCGCCCACGCCTAACGGCTTCTGCAGACGCAGCAAGCAAATTTACAGATTCTTAAATTTGCAGGTAATTGTCCATTTGCGAAGGAATCTTATGAACAGAAGTCAATATTTACAACATGAGATCACTTCTCCTGATTGTCATCTGGTTTAATAATCTATTAGCGTTATCATTTATGAGATTCCTTCGCTGCGCTCGGAATGACGTCTTAAAAACAGCTTCTGACTTCTTAAACCAAACTGAGATTAGGAATCTACATACAAAACGTAAGATCACTTCTATGTTCGGCAGGCTTTGTAATGTACAAGTGTTATCATTTATGAGATTCCTTCGCTGCGCTCGGAATGACGGTGTAAAAAACAACTTCCCTCACCTGCGCTCGGAATGACGTCTTAAAAACAGCTTCTTTAATTATTTATTAACGCTTAAGTAGGAACCTCCTGCTTATCCAATTCATGAAGCGCATTTTCTTGTCAAGGCACAAGCCACTGACCGTTCCAGTCAGACTTGTTCTCAAATATTGCTCTCAGATGTTCTAAACCATTCAATTGCAGCACCTCTATCTTATTCGGCTTCATTGACAAAACTGTGAAATATTTATCAGAGAGTTCAGCTTCCCACTCGTATGCATCTGAAGGTGCATCAATTCTTTCTCCGGGAGCGTCAATAGAACAATAAGCTTTTCGTGCCTCGCCCTGTACGTGATTCCAGTGCTTTTTAGCGAGTTCGTCATTGTGATGAATTGCTACCCGACAGCTTATGATTACCTGCACTCTCTTTTGCGGATGATAAAAAAGCAATTGCACATTCGGATTCTGAACAACGTCCTTCACTTTCCGGGACCTGTGATCCGTGTAAATCAACAGATTGAAATCCTCATCGACTTTTCTCAAAACGACATATCGCATAGCCACAGAAGATTGCACGGTCCCCAGCACTACAAAGCGAAAAGGGTGCTTCCGGTCTACAGCGGCCCTTCGGATTTCTTTTCTTACATTTTGAAGGACATCTCTTAAACTGTCCTGTATATCTATCAGCATTTGCTTGAATTATAAGTCGTCTTTAGGATCATACATGATACTTTCCGTCACTAATCCCTTGTTAATTTTCAGTTCTTTTTCGTAGTTAACGATATCTTTCGGCAAGCTATGCTTTCTCCATAGTTCCGGTAATTCGCTTCTCACCTGATCGCTGTTGCGATAATCCCAATAAAGATCTTTTGCCCTTTTGGTAGCCTGATCATACTCTACAATAGGAGCAGGGTAATCAATACCTATTCTTACCTGGTAAAAGTTTTGTTCTAAAGGAGACAGTAACCATGGAGTTCCGACCAGGTTATTAGGGACATTGCCTAATTCAGGAATCCATTTTTTGATAAAGATTCCCTCTTCATCATACTTCTTTGCCTGTACAACAGGATTGAAAATCCTTAAAGGATGATAGCCTGTCATGCCCGCCTGCATCTGAAACTGAGGATAGTGAATGCCCGGCTCGAAATCGAGGAATACCTTCGCAAGGTGAGTTGCACCAATCCGCCAATCCTGCCACAAAGTAAAGCTCCAGAAAGTCGCGAGCATCGCACGCATTCGGAAATTCAGGTAACCATGTTTCAGCAAACATCGCATGGAAGCATCAATCATTGGAAAACCAGTATTTCCTGTAGACCAGGCATCAAAAAACGACTGATTGATTGGTTTTTTGAGCTTGACAAAACCCCGATTGATATGTTCGTTTTCTATTTCGTATTCTGTTTCCAGCTTTTGAACGTAGTGACATCTCCACCACAGGCGATTGTGAAATTGAGCAATCTCTTTCTGTCGATTGCCTTCAACCGCTTTTGTCCGCTGATAAACTGTTCTCAAACTGATATGGCCATGCGCAATGTAAGGAGACAATCTGCTGCAACTGTTCTGGCTCTCCTCAGGCCTTGCCAGGAATCGCAGATAATTTGCAGACCTGTTGTGTGTAAACGAATTCAATAATTCAATTGCTCTGGCTTCCCCGCCAATTTGAAAATCAGCGTGCTGTGCTTGAATTTCTTCGGGAATTCTATTGACCGATGCATCAAACAAGGTGTAATCCGGGTCAACTATCTGCAATGCCTTTGGCTCAATTGAATGAATGGCTTTCTTCATGTAAGCATCCCAGTTCGCTTGCCAATTCACGCGATCCCCAACATTTCTCCTGATGCCATCTCTTTCGAAAGTTTTCCAAATGATGCCTTTACTTTTACACCACTTACGAACATGCTGATCTCTTTTGTAAGTGATTTCCAACCCGGTCTCCTGATGTGAGAAGACTGCGTTAATTTCATATATCCCGGAAAGCATTTCAAATGAATGCAATGCTTCTCCCTGTAACATCAACACGGTATCAGCGCCTCTCTTGACATTAAAGTCCATTAATCCCTGATACATGAATCGCCAATGCCGGACATCAGACTCGGGGGCTTTCATGACAGAAGGTTCAAAAAAGAATACGAACAGGATTGGCTCAGGTAAAGCAGAGGCATAATTGATCACCTCATGGTCCTTCCATCGTACATCTTTTTTCAGCCAAACAACATTTATTTTCACTTTGACCAAACAACCTAATGAAACCTTATGTTCGAATATTACAGTGGAAATCAGTTAAATAAGTAGGTTTCGCCTACTTAGAGAGATTTATCCGGCGAGTTTAGAGATTTTCTACTGATTAGCATTTAGCAATTGAATAGCTGAATTTGATGTTTAAAATTTTCAATAATGATTGATTTGCTGATAGAAAGTGTAGTCTACGTGCTGATACTAATTGTGAATGCAGCACTTCTTTACAGTGTGACCCGACCAGCAGAGGTGGCTAAAAATGAAGATCAAAACAATGACAATAACAAACCTGGTAATGACGATGATGATGGCATCTTTTTCACTGAGCCTGATTTGGACCTGCCTCCGGGGGTTTGTTTGCCAACGGAACCTAAAGAGTTGGTTACTCATTAATATTTGTAAACAGCATTCATCTCATTTCAGATATTCCACCAAACGAACTTATGAATATGCATCATGGATTTAATCAATTTCATTGAAAAACATCCGCTATATCTCTGCTTCATTGTCATCAATGCATGGTTGATTATCCACGTTATCAAAGAATTGGTTTACAAAAAAGACGATGATGAAAAAGATAGTGATGACGACTCTGATGACGGAATCACTGACGATGATGATCCAGTGATCGATTTGCCACCTGGCATTACTTTACCTGATGAGCCTGAAGAAGTTATTTTGCGTTAATTCGATCTTTTCTCTTCCTAAACATTGCATCAATTATGCCTAAAAGAACCCAAATACAAGACTTTGAATCCATCGAAAAAGCGGATGATTTGAATAGAATTGTCAAAGATAAGCGATCTGATAAGCGCGCGAATAAGGCCAAAGGCAAGAGAAGAAACCGACACTATACCAAAACATTACTGAAACACCTCACTGAGTCAGGTGATGATTACAACGAATCATAAAAAAAGCTGTCTTAAAAGTACAAGATCCGTCATAGCGAACGAAGTGCGGCTATCTCAATTTCGCTTAACAAACATTTTTTTATTGAGATTGCTTCGTTTCCTCGCAATTCACGGATTTTAAGACATCCTTTTTTTAACAAATGAACTACTTTCTTAATACCATAAAACTGATAAATCCAGTCTTTCCAGCTGATAATTTAGCGTTTATAGAAATCTTAAACCTTCCGGAATTTCCGGGCTTTAGTTCTACTGACTGTCCCGCTATACCTTTTTCAAGCTGAAGCTCTTTTGTGGAAGCATTTTTAGCAGTTTTAATTGCTAAAGAAACTTCGGGAACATTACTATCTCCAATAGCGACTATCACATAGGTGTATTCTTTGCTCAATTTAATATTCACGTCCTGCGATGCATGAGCCTGATCAAATTCTGTAATGATTTGTGATCTGAACTCGTATCCTTCACCTTCCTTCAATTCAAGATATTCAAGGTTGTTCTTTTGCAATCCGTCAATAGGAGTTTGTGCGATCGATAATGTTGCAGCGAAGAAGAATAGGGTTAAAAAGGTAATTCTCATTAGGATAAATTAAAGAAAACAAAATTATTTACTTGCCTTTAAGGCGATTCATTTAATGCAATTTAAACGAAATGGAGGCAATAAAAGTCGAAAACAATGCATAAACATTCATTAATATTTTAAATGATTTGTATAAGCAGTATCTATCAATACGGTAGGGATTATATTGATTATATCGTTACTTTATGGAAAAACAAATGTGATCTATGGTTGATAAAAGCGATCATTACATAGCAAGAGACTTTTAACAAAAATCTTTCAATGTAAACAGATGCACCGATCAAACCAATTATACATTGCATTGAGTTCTACAACTTTATCAAATCGACTTTATGAATCAGCGGGCGAAACTTAGGTTATTTTTAGTTATAAAAATGGTATTTCTTACATTGGTTATTAGTTCAGCAGTATACGGGCAGACTGAGAACCTTGACCAGCCCTATCCGGACTACCCTAGTATCAAGGAAACAAAAACAGCCTTCAATAAATATCTGGGACGCAATTACGACAGTGCCATCGTTTTTGCACAAAATAAATATCAGTTTGCCAAAGCAAAGAACTGGGGAATTGGTATGGCCTCATTTAGCTTATTAGTTGCCAAAGCTTATGGAAATAAAGGAAAACGAGACTCTTCCCGTTTTTATTTAAACGTTAGTAAAAAAATAACTGACGATCTAATATATGATGACCCGGAGTACTCTGATTGGCTGAAAGGCATCAAAGCAAGTCAGGAACAGTCGTTTACTGTTAATCTGATTCGTGATGGAGATTATGATAGTGCCCTGATTCATGCTAAGAAAACGTTGGCACTTTATCAGGAAATTGAACATAATGATGGAATCGCTTCTATCAACAATATATTAGGAGTAATTAGCTACAACACAGGTCATGTGAATGATGCAGCCAAATATTATACGGAAAGCTACAAGCTTTATCGGGAATTGAATAGATTGGAAACGGCCATTGTCATTTTAGGCAATTTGGGCTTTATGTACAAGACTCAGGGAGACCTGCCTAAAGCAATGGATGCCTTTTTGGAACAATTGCAGCTGGGAAAAGAAATGGATAAGGTGCTAGCGGTGGGAACTGCGCTAGCAGGCATTGCAGCGGTTTATTATGTGCAAGGTGATTACGAACAGACTATAAAGAAATCTCATGAATCTATTGTAATTTTTAAAAAAATCGATCAATATCGGAATTTAATCCTATCACAGGTTGTACTGGGTGATGCATTGGCAAAACTGTCAAAAACTGATTCGGCTTTTTATTATTATGATGAGGCACTCTTCCTCGTCGATGAGCATAACATAATAAGCGAAAAAGGTTATGTTCTGGAAAGAATTGGCACGCTTAAAAAGGACTTAGGACAATACAAAGAAGCACTTAAGTACATTAATGAGGGAATTGATGTTGCCAAAAAGATGAATTTCTATAATGATTACTGGCTTTTGTTGCTGGCAAAAACAGAAACGTTATTTGAACTGAACAGAATCGAAGAAGCAAAAGTCACTACCGATGAAGCTTTGAAAATAGCAGCAGATAGTGATGACATGGGCTTTAAACGCGATACCTATAGAATTGCCAATAAGGTATATCAACGACTGGGCTTATATGAGAAAGCCTATGACTTATTGTCTTTGTATCATGTAAGTAAAGACAGCTTGTTTGATCAGGAAAAAGCCAGTGAAATTGCCCAAATAGAGCTAAATTATGCCGTTGAGAATGAACGGAAAGAGGCTGCTGCTGAGCAAGAGAAACAGGATCTTGCCTACCAGGAGCAGATTAGAAGGGAGCAACTGATTCAGTATGGTGTAGTAGGGATTGCAGTGATCATAACGATCATGCTTCTGTTCATCTATAGATCTTATCGCAGCAAGGCTAAAATTAATGATCAGTTAGAAGTTTCTAATGATAAGCTACAACAGCTGGACCAATTCAAAACCCGGTTATTTGCCAATATTAATCACGATTTAAGAACACCGTTGACCCTCATTCAAGGGTATGCTTCCAAAGTCAGTAGTAATGAAAATAACTACCTCACAACTGATTCCGAAAATGACCTCAGGCATTTGAACAGGAATGCAGCGACACTAACCGAAATGACCAATGAAATACAAGACTTGTTACTATTGGAAGAAAGTAAATTAAGACTAACCTTCAATAAAGTTTTGGTACATCAGTACATGAGCACACTGGTGAAAATGTTTAGCTCCATCGCCGATCTCTCCGACATTACTCTCAGGTTTACATCTAATGTTGATGAAGGCCTGATCGCACACCTGGATCAGAAACACTTCAGCAAAATTATGTACAATATTCTTTCCAATGCATTCAGATATACTGAAGAGGGTGGCAAGGTTATGGTAAGCGTGACTGATGGAACTGATGAATTCACAGTTAGTATAGCTGATACAGGTAAAGGAATTAATGAAAATGACTTACCGCATATCTTCGATCGTTTCTATCAATCTCCTTTAAACGAATATCGAAGCAGGGAAGGTTTTGGGATAGGTCTGGCGGTAGTCAAAGAGCTGATGAGTCTGCACAATGGTGAAATAACAGTAGAAAGCGAACCGGGAAAAGGAACTGAATTTCAGTTAGTTTTTCCGCTAAACCTGGACAAAGAGGCCATCGATGCTGAGGTGGAAGCTATCAGCCTGGAAGAATTACCAATGAAGGCGGCAAAAGGCTCTATGATTTCTACTTCGGATACCAAACACAAAACAGTACTGATAGTGGATGACCACCATGAGATCAGGAAATATATTTCAGGGATCATCGCAGAGGATTACGGCGTAAAAGAGGCCGCAGATGGTCAACAAGCATTGGAGTTGCTGGAGAAAAATCACATCGACCTCATCATTACTGATCTGATGATGCCCTGGCTTGATGGCTTTGAGCTAATTGAAAAGTTACAGGAATCAGAAGCTTCTAGGGACATTCCTGTAATGGTGGTATCTGCAAGAACGACCGAAGAAGATAAGCATAAGATATTGGATGCCGGTGTGAATGAGTTCATCAGCAAACCATTTGATCCTGTGATCTTAAAAAAGAGGTTGCAGAACATGATCAAAGACCAGAACAAAAATAGCAATAAATGGGATGAGGTGAAAAGTGATCAGGTCACACTATCTCAAATTGAGCAGAACGTCCTGAAAAAGCTTAATCAGATTATCCTTGAAAACATCGGAAACCCTGATTTGAATACTGAATTGATCGCTGAAGCATTGAGCGCCAGCACGAGTAAAGCGGTAAGGCTTACCAAAAAGTTAACAGGCCAATCACCTGCGGCCTATATCAAGGATATCCGCATGAACTACATCAATGACATGATCAACCAGAGAAAGATTAAAAATGCTACTGAAGCTGCCACTGCCATTGGGATGAAGCATGCAACCTATTTCTCCAAACAATATGAAAGTCACTTTGGGAAAATGCCTGAATACGCTAAACAGGAGTGATGGGATTTCTGACAGATTTATTTTTGGCAAATAGTAGACATTATCACGTTAAGTATTGTATTGATAAATTTTCGATGTTGTAACTGTCGAACTTTGCAATTCATGAAATTATGAATTCATAATGATGAATTAAATTTCATAAAATCAACTAATACTTCAATTGAAAATAGGCATAATAAATCCGTTGTGGTAACCACCTTCTAAACGTATATTTTTAAATCGAACTGGTGTTGTTAATCAGTAACATCGGGTACTGACAGAAACAGTATATCCCGTTGAAAATTATCAAGGCTATTCTCCTAAACAATCGGTGATTTTTCGGGAGGGTGGTCTCTTTTTTATGTCCTTTCATTTACAAGAATTACACATCATTGACACCAGACATGACTCAGCATCGCTGAAAGAAGAAGTCATCTCAAAACCACCTAAAAATGCCAAAAAGAAGGTTTTGACACACATTTGAACGATTTATTCAGTTTTTTGAATGATTTCTGCAGATCAAATCCCACAGGTTTGTGGTGTAATCAAATAGAAATAATCTACTGGCTCACTACAATTATTTCAAACAATAAAAATCAATATACTGATGACACTTACTAATACAGTTTTTTCACTTTTTATCTCTAGCAAGCAGAGACTAGGAACGACAGCTAATCAGCGTGTAACTATTTATCTTTTACTAATAACCCTGGCGATGCTATTTGCATTGAAGACGAATGCACAGACTAATTTTCTAAATACCGGACATGGTGGCGTAAATGGTTTTGTCACTTGGGGAGGAGCTGGCAACCTTGATTTCCGATATGAAAGCAATAACCGTATGACGTTAACGCAAGCCGGAAATTTATCTGTATTTGGGAATACGCTCACGCTCAGTCCTGGAGCTGGAAACGCTACTTTCACAGTCTACAGAGGCGGCTCTGATGCTAAGTACGCCAGGATTACAAATGGCGCAGCAGGAGGCGGACACATCAACATCATTTCGAATGCAAGCGGAAGCACTTATTTTGGAATACAAAACGGACTAAGTGGTCTGGCAACTGACTATGGTGATATGATCTTTGCCACTGGTACAGGTGGTGGAGCAAACGCTCCTACGGAGAAAGTGCGATTGAGTACCAGTGGAAACTTTGGGATAGGGGATACAGCTCCCAATGCGAAACTAAATGTTGTAGGCAATATCAGATCCTCAGCTGAAGCAGGAGAGACTAACTACATTGCGTTGGCTCATGCGGGCGGTGCAGGTAATGCAATCATCAATACTTCCACCAATAACCTGGAGTTTAAGATGGCTGGCGCAAACAAAATGACCTTAACTTCCACCGGTAACTTAGGTGTGGGCACCTTAAATCCTGTGGCAGCACTTCACGTCAACGGTACAGGTCAGTTTGAGGGTGAGGTACGATTTATGACCATGGCCTCTGCCAGAGACTTTAAAGTCAGTACCACCCTTGCCAGTTATCCTGACTATGTCTTCGATGACAATTACAATTTAATGTCACTGCAGCACGTTGCAGCATTCATTGAATCAAACGGTCATCTGCCGGAAGTACCCTCTGCTACAGAAGCTGCGGAAAATGGCATCAACGTCGGAGACATGCAAAAGCTTTTGCTGAAAAAGATCGAAGAACTAACACTCCACATGATCAATCTGGAAAAAGACTATCAGGCACTGAAGACAGCATATGATGAGCTAAAGGATAATCATTAAGGTTCTGCTAATTACAACTTTTTAGAAATGAAAAAATTAATACATTCGATAGTGTGCCTGATATTACTATTGTCAGGTGTCACAGCGTTTGCACAAACCAGTTTTCCAACAACTGGCATAGCAAACATAGAAATAGATGCCACCACCCGGTATCTGGTAGATCTTTCAGAGGTTGCCGGGACACATGCGCTCAGTAATCTTGATGCACAAGTAGGTGTTGGTGTCACCTCAGTTAATTACTACACGTTAGGCGAATTGAATATTGACGCACAAAATTCTATTACTGACGGGTCGGCCATTACCTCCATCAATTTTGGAGGATATAATACGACTCAGGTAGCTGGTCTGACGGCAGAATTCAGAGAATCTTACGGATATGTAAGTCTATCATGGACGGCATTTAGTAATGCTACCGGCTATTTGATCTTCAGAGAATGGAGTGACCGGGAAACGTTCAGTACCGATCCTTTAAAACCTATTGCTGTTATTCAGTCTGGTTCAACGACTACATATAATGATTATGATGTTAGTTTATTTAACGATAACAGCATATTCGTGAATGGTACCGAACCAACGTATTTCGTAATGGCTTATGGTGTAGATGCAGGTAGCCCCGGAAGTGAGTTCATTACAAAAGCAGTTCAGACTAATCTGGTTGACAATACTGCATTGGACTATTCATTTCTGGCAAACACGTCAGCTGATAATGAAGCCCAGACCAGTCTATCCTGGTCGTTTCCAGGTGAACTGTTAAAGGTATATCCTCAATTGCACCTGACCATTGAGGGCAATGAATTTGTGCAGCCATTCACTCAGGAGTATGATGCATCAAATGAAAGAAATGCATTGCCTGTAGACATTAGTAAAAGTATCAAAAGAGGTTCAGGCTACTTAAGAATGAGTACACCATATACCAACTATCCTGATTGGACAATAGAGCTTTGGATGTCTACCAAAAGCAAAAACTTTCAGTGGTTATCTGCCTGGGACAACAATTCGGAGAAACTGGTCCTCAATAACGGATATCTCTCTTATGGTGGAAATAGTTATCTGTTAGATTCGACTGAAATGTCTCATATAGCGATCTCTCAAAAAGGGAATGGTTTCGTTGAGGTTTATCAGGATGGTAAATTACTCGGAAGGGACAATAATGGTATTACCAATACCAAAATACCCATCCAGTACATTGGCACTGATGTATCGTGGGGAACTGCTAACCTGGAAGAAGAACTGGCGATGGTAAGAGTTTGGTCTGAAGCAAGAACAGCAAAACAAATACAGTCTGATATGAGTAAGAAATACTTATCAGATGCCGACAATTTGCTGGACGAATGGATCTTTGAGTCACAGGAAGGGAATACTGCTATCTCAAGTAACACTTCAAGTGGCATCACGCTCAATATCAACGGTTCCTACAACTGGCAGGATATTTACATGTTGCCTGCTACGATTTCTGATTCTTATTTACATTGGGTTACGCCCTACACCAGTTCTGCTGCTTATACGCTCACGTTTCGTGATCGCGTCACTGGGAAACAGATCATTACCAGGTCAGCAACCGCGGATCTGAGCAGCGCGAACAGCAATCAGGTTTCTCTAATGATCAGTCAGGGAACAAATCACAATAAACTGTCGATATTGCCCTCCAGTTCCTTGCCAACCAGTTACAAAATAACCAGGACTGATGGTACCAATAGCAAAGACATGGGGCATGTAACACCAAATGTTTTTACAGGTAAATTTAATGGTGTCAACTCCGTTATACCTGGATTCCCAGGGTTTCAAATGAACCACAGTGGAATCGACTATAGAAATCAATGGAGTGCTGCTATTCTGTTTAAACATGAATCTGCCTCCGGTAAACAAAGAATTTTGGGTACTGCAGCAGCAAGAGAAGGATGGTTTCAAAACAATCTGTTTATAGAAAATGACATTCTGTACTTTCAATCCAACAGGAAAAAAGCAAACAAGATCCAGGTTTGGGCAGTAGGACCGGTTACCCCCGGCCAATGGAATCATGTGATGTTGGTAGGAGATGGAATTGGTGGCACCACTGTTAAAACCAGGTGCTATGTGAATGGCATATTAATGTCGGAAGAGAATGGCTCTCAAACAACATTCTCATTCACTAACCCAACACTTGATTTCATAGGCAGTGCAGGACCAGAAAAAGGGGAATATTTCAAAGGTGAACTGGCATATATCGCTGTGAAATCAAATCATAAAGCAGGTATCAGCGAAATAGCATCCTACCAGGAAAACATGCCATTAATATCTGATGGTTGGAGAATACTACATTTTGATGAAAATGGCATTAAATTCAGCTATTTAAGTAGTGGCGCTGTAGTGACCGAAGATATCTCAGGGACTAATGTAAGTCTTAATAAAGGAGCGCCGTTACTATCTACGAATGGGGTATTAAACAGCAAGATGCCACTTACCTTCATTGATAGCTTTCAGGATAATGATGCGGGTTCAATCAAAGGTGGAGTTTCCTATCAATATGCTATACAGCCATATTACTCAAATGCTGGCAAGGAATATCTGGAAGAAACCAACATAGAGACCAAAACTCAGGCAACCTATGATTTCCAGTTCGAGGCGCTTTACAACTCAGTGAACCAGGAAATACAGTTAGGCTGGGTGGCACATAGCAATTTCAGATCTTTGGGAATTGACAGCTTGCGAATCTATCGCGATGCATCTTTAATCGGTAAGGTGAAGATTGATTACAATGCAAGCACAGCATCCAAACAAGTCTTTGCCGACAATCAATATACTCCGGGTACAAACCATATTTACAGCATCAAACCTGTATTGAATGGCAAAAATTATTTCGCACAGGAATCATCGGTGATCCCCAATGCCAACGGCTTTATTTCCGGTTATTTTGTAGATCAAAATGGTTTTATAGTCCCATCCCGTTCTTCTGAGAAATTGTCAGGAGTGGTAGATGGCGTAAATGTAACTGTTGACTATTCTTCTGGTGCGGTCGGGACATTTACCAGCGCTAGCGCCATATTCTATGGAAAGAGTACAGAATTCAGCTGGCCATCCGGTCAAAAAACAATTTTGTCCGTAGACCAGCCTATCGTTAGTTCGCTGGATGTATTGGTAAACCACACTTATCAGGTAAACCAACTCACCGGTACTACCAGTCTGATTACTTCCTTTGATGCCGTGTCAGATGCTGCAAAATCTCAGGTTAATCTGACAATTGACCTGGCTAATTTGGTTATTGGAGAGCGTTACTTCTATACAATTTACAGAGGAAATGAGGTTCTCCGAAGAGATACATTAACTGCTGTTGCTTCAACAGGTAGCATCAACGGAACAACGGTTGATGATTTGAAAGGTGTTCAGGGTACAAACTATGATTACAAGGTAATCGTTTACCAGATCACCAATGGCAATTTAGATGTTACGTATTCGGAGGCAACTAAATCCAATGTAAAGTTTCCTGAATATAGTACGCCAATCATATCGGTAGCTGACCTAATGGAAGGTTCAGGAGCTGCAGGTTACTCCCTGGATGTGACTTTTCCAGCCGCGGAAAACT
The DNA here is from genome assembly GCA_038525605.1 of Bacteroidota bacterium. GTDB lineage: Bacteria > Bacteroidota > Bacteroidia > Cytophagales > Cyclobacteriaceae > JANSWY01. Next base: position 24,380 of record JBCBHL010000012.1, on the reverse strand, counting down.
TCTATGCCATTCAATTATACAGAGGGAATGACCTGATCAAAGAGGAGTTGAAGACTAACTTTACAGGAATACTTTCCTGTCAGGATACGTTGGGTGTACCAGGTAAATCATATGTATATGAGGCAAGAATTATCAACAATCAAAAGCAGACAGGTTCAACAGCAACTCATCCTGCCTTGTCTTATCCGTCATATTCATCATATGTCGTCTCGGGTATTGCTGCTACTTACGACAAGACTGACAGAACTCTGAGTATTTCAGTTCCATCAGCTCAGATCAGAAAGGACTGGGATGGAATGGTCTATTACAACGAGGATACAGACGAAGTATTAGGCGTAATCGATGAATCAAATAGTAATTCATCGCAGATTATTCAGGTACCTGCATATCCTACTCATGCATTGAAGATTGGATATTATCCATACAAACAGACTCATGAAGGGATTTTTACTGGTACAAGAACCACTTCTTCCAGTATCATTAACCCTCTGGCGACCCAAATTGTTGAGGGTAAGATGTACAGTCCTCTATACCCTGTAATGTCAAACTTTACGGCTGTACCCGGAGTTGCTAAAATTGACTGGTCGTCATCAGGAATTCAATCTGATTCCGTACTAATCAGCTATCTGAAGGATGGCATGACTATTACTAAAATGGTACCTTCCACACTTGGACAATGGTATGCTGAATATGACAATCATTTTGCAGGCACAGAAAATGTTTCGTTTTCCGATGAGGCGAGTATATCTGTTAATAGTAATGTCAACCTTACGGCAGATAGCAATAGCGGTGTACAAAACCTACTCAATTTCCAGGCCAGCGATGGCGCTGATGGCTATATATTGGTCTCATGGGAATATCCCGAAGATTATGCTGATGCAGATTTTGAACTGGTCAGATACGATGAGGCTGGTACACCTTTAAATCTGGGAGTTTTTAAAAAGGGAATTCATTCCTACCTTGATGAGCAGGTTACGACAGGCAACACTTATTTGTATAGCATCCGGGCAAAGGTGGGTGATCAATACTCACAGTATGGTACTGATCCCGGTTACAGCAATGACTATCAGGTCGTAAACGGCTATCTGGTCGATCAGAATGGACTGGGAATTCCTGGTGCATGGCTGACTAATCAGGATCAGTTTATAAAAACAGATAGCACCGGATACTTTTCACTGGACAATTTATCAGTTCCTTCGGGTACAAGCACCATCAGTTTAACTGCCTATTCACCGAAATTAGCTTCATCGTCAAATCATATCGTCACTTTGAATGGAGCTGAAACCAGTGTTTACCTGGAAGAAACTGGTGTAATAATTCAAACGCTACGAGATCCATATGCCGAGGTAGCGGCGATCGTTGGCTTTTCTGCTACGCCAGATCCACTTTCCGGAGATATTAAGTTGCGTTGGTCACTGTCAGGGGAAAATTACGATGGTGTAGAGCTCAGTCAGTTTGGTTTAATGGCAGATGTAGCTAAGGTAAATGGAAATACCTATACAGATAATAGCCGTGTACCTGGTCAAAAGTATGCCTATTTCATCAAACCCTACCTTAAAGTCAATGGCAAAAAGGTCTATGGATATAGTTTAAGAACTGACGCCACTTACCCAACTATTGATGCGCCGACAGTCTTTTCAGCCTCTGCAATTGTGCAGGAGGGAGTGGTCAAATTACAATGGTTTCACCCGGATGAGCGAGTAGATGGATATCAGGTTTACAGGCAAAATGAGCTGATAGGGGATGTACTGGCAACAGCCAAAAACGAGCTGATTGACAGTACCGGAATCTCAGGTAGAAAAATGATTTATAAATTATTGGCTTACAGAGCTAAAGGAGACTTGTTTGAATCTAATCACCTGGATGCAACTATTAATTACCCATATGCGGAAAGCATCAGTAATTTCACAGCCACCACGGCTAACCCGACAGACAATGTCATTACTCTTTCATGGAATGTAGATCAAAATACGCATGCAGATCAAATAGAAATATACAGAGGTGATGATGAAGAAGTTAAGCTTGCCACACTGGATATCAAGACGCTTGGCTTCATAGATTCGACAGCAGTTCCAAACACCAATGTTTCTTATGCTATCAGGACGGTGAAAAAAGTAGGAAATGTCTTGTATCCGTCTCCTTCAGTTAACACCGTGGTGTATTTACCTTCATTAGCCGACCCGACGACACCTTCATCACTGCCTGTAACACTAGATAATCAACTGAAATTAGGGTGGCAGTATTCAGGAAGAAACATTGATTATTTTGAATTGGTAATCGATGCGCCGGACTTACAGGCAGGAACAACATCTGCTTTGAATTTTGATCAGTCTGTTGTTATCAGTTTTAAACCTGGTAAGACAAGCTATGATACAACTCTTCTTTACGGTTTGGCTAATTCAACCTACCAAGTTAAAGTAAGAGCTGTCGCAGAAAGGGAAGGAGATAAGTATTATTCAGACTGGTCAAACAGTTCGATTACTTACCCTGTCCTTTCACAGCCCCAAAACATAGCTGTAAAATACGCTCCTAAAGGCCCTGGCTACAATGTCATTACCTGGGATTATGACTATGACTTGATTGATGGTTTTGAGGTAGATGTACATGTCGATGGAACATCGGTTGAGAAAAAGGTTGTTGATGCCTCTACGAGAAGTTATACTTATTATCCAGATCTTGGCACTTATAACAGCGATATCAATGACCTTGATTTTTATGTAAGAGTACTCCAGGATCTTAGCGGGCAACATTCAGCTATCGGCTCTGTCCTGAATACAGGGGTTACTGTAAGTAAGAAGTCCTCATTTGTAGTCAGCGATTTCGATGCATCAGATGATAAAGCACCGGTAGAATTGACTTGGAGTGGATTTGCAGCACCCACCTCCGACAAGCAAAGGTTCTATGAACTGATCAAATGGCACATATACAGAGATGAAATATTGCTTACAACGATTAATAATAAGGAATCAATAAGCTATTCGGATCTTGAAGCAACTCAAGGGATTGAATCAAGCTACACGATCGTTGCGAACATCGAAAAGATGTTGATTGATCTAAAAGTACAGATTGAAAGCTATCGGGATTATCTGTTGAACAATATTGCGGTATTGCCTACGGCAACAGCGTACAATAGCAACGGATCGGTAAAATATGAGGTTTACATAATGGACAATGAGAGTTTCTGGGATGAATGGAAAAAAGAATGGGATGATCTCAATAATGGTGCCGTGATAGAGGTGAATGAATATGTGCAAAACTTCATTTCTGATTTTGGTTACAAGAAAATTAGTATTCTGGCTTTAGATCCTTTTTTCAACCCATATCTGCAAGATTATAAAACCTGCCACGTAGGCTGCAGTTCGGACAACTTTAAATGGGGATATTGGAAGGCCTATCTGGACAACGGTGTCCTGGTCTCTGCAGATGAAATAATTGCAGATATCGATCACAATCTTGGTTTAAAGAATAGCCATGCAAAAAAGATTTATCCATTTGCAAATGCTTATTCCAGTGGTAGAATGAATGGCACAGGAGAAATTTCCGGTATTGTACTGGGAGCATCATCAGACCCAGTAAAAGATGTGCCATTAGCTGTCCGTGGTGAAATAAAAAGAGGAAATGAGGTCAACTATGTGTACCTGGATACTGTTTATACAGATGGCAATGGGAGGTTTTCATTCCTGAATGTTCCCCATGGGAAGAACGACATAGAATATACAATAACGCCTATTGGATCAGGGGCCTATTACCCGAATAGTGAAAGTATCTTTTTAAACGATGGCACAACCGCATACGAGGGGTTAACTTTTGTTGATACAAACAGCTTTATTGTAACGGGCAATGTCCGATATACTTCCTGTCAGAATTGTATTGTCGATGATTCCCTGAAAGTTACTATGCAGGTTTATGACGTCAGCAATACTGAAATCGAAAGACGAGACACCTATCTGGACAATGGAATCTTTTCCTTTGATGTACAGCCCAATGAATCAATTGGAAAAATAGTGACTTTGATAGAAGAACCAATAAGCTTTCATCCGGATGTGGCACAGCAAATGGTTAATCGCTCGTGGAAATACGATTTTGAGCGAGATGCAGGGTCAGGACTATTACAAAAGTCCATCAACTATGCTGATTTGAAGTCAACAGGAAAGGTATCAATGGATTTAATAGATCAGACAGCTATTCCTGTCAAGTTTGCAGTTGGTACTGTTTGCGGGCCGATTAATTACGCCTTCAAAATCAAACTCGAAAGTGAACACCTGGATACCATATTGGTGACCAATAACATTGGTTATATAGATGCGAGTTTGCCTCCATATAAGTTTAAAGTTCGTGTGGTCGGTACAACAAAAAATGATGTGTATAGTGCCACTGTAGTTGATTATTTCCGTTCCAGAGAACTTGAACTGGATCTGGAAAAAGCCTATATCGACTATTCAACTAAATATGAGACAGACAATACATTAACTATCGCGAAGCATTTTGAAAAACCGGTAGAGTTGATCTTTCACAGAACACCTCAGATAGCCATTTCCGGAATGCAGTCGGTGCAGAGTTGCAGTAACATAGCAGTGCCAGTTGTTAATCAGTCAACAGTGGAACAACCAGGTACTGCTAGTGTACATATTGATATAACGGAACAATTTGACGGCAGAGACTGCCCGGTTACAGACGGATATGTGGTCATCACCAATCCGGGAGCAGGAGAAACCGTGACACTGCAATATGACGCAGCTCAACTTGAATTCCCTGACTATGTATTCGAACCGAAAGTAGTGAATCTAATTGCTCCTTACACACATCTTTTGGAGGTGGCCTATTATACAAACGACGGTGACTTCAAAGCTTATGGGTCGCAGGAATACATTGTTTTAGGCGAGTACTTATTGCCAGGATCAGATGTATTTGTTGATTCTGAATTTGGAGATACGAACATTCCGCTTTTTGTACTGAGAGATCCTCCGGGAGATAATAGCTATTCATGGATTGAAGAAGGGTCTGAGCTGGCTTTCACCATGTCCAATAATTTCATCTTTGAAAGGGATTGGAAACATACTACAGGAGGCACATTAGTGTCACCAGGGGATAAGAAGCTGGAACTGAAAGGTGGTTATACAATCAATGATACGCAGGGCGATAACAGTTCGGGACAATTCAAATTGGTCTTCAATGAGCGGATTTCAACTGCTCCTGTATCGAAAACCAGCACCAACCTTAAAGGCTATCTGGATGGCAGAAAGGCAGATATAGTAGTAGGAGCGGGAGCCACCAGAAGGTATGGCATTACTGGCGTGCTGGAAATAGTAGCAGACCCCGCAAATCCTAATGCCTGTCAGCTATCGCTTAGCAACAATATTGGTGTTGATGCCGGGGAAATAAACACGATCTGGTATTATACAGTCTCTCAGATTGAGTCAACGATCAGATATTATGATCAACTTCTAAAGGGTGCAAGCGCAGATCAGGGTACCGTCAATATCATAGATGAGCCCGGTGACGACACTGATCCGGCCAATACTGAAGCCTGGTTACGTGTTGCAAAAAGCAACTGGGAAAACGTATTGAATTTCATTGATAAAGATATCGTACCTCCTTGTGAAATGTGCAAGTACTATGCTGTTAACAGCGATGACTTCAACAGTTCGGCTCTTTCAGGATTTTGTAATGATAAAGTAGGCACGGATTGTGGTTCTCTTGATATAGCTAACTGGGAACAAGGTGATTATACTGCTTATGATCAGGCATATAAAGACTTTGTTGAACAAATATATTTTGATTCCTTCTCAGAACTGTGGAGTACGTTAAAAAACACAACCACTGATTTGAGATTAAGAGGTGATGAGTCCATTTCAGATGCTGCCAATGGTGGTGAAGACTCAGATGCAGCAATCAGAGAATGGATCAAAGGCCTGTGGAGTAACGGTTCAGATGTACTTTATGACCCTATCGAGAACGTGACTTTCTCCGGAGGAACAAAATTATCAAGGAGCTTTTCCACTAATTCTCTGCTGATAGATACTGAAACTGACAATTATACCGATGGTTTTCATATCAGTGCCGGATTCGGATTCAAAGGGGAAATAGAGGCAGGATCAAGTTTTCTTTCCAAGACCATTTCGTCTTTTGACCTGTTTCTGCTCAGTGAGGAGGTTGAAGTTAAATGGGGTAAGGAGTTCTCCGTTTCAGAAGAATCTTACTCATCCCTGAGCGTTGGTTACGAATTGGGAGATGACGATGATGGCGATCATTTCAACGTGACCGTTTTCCATGATCCGTATAATAGAAGGTCAACGACTATTTCACCCTATTTCTATCTGAGAGGTGGACGTAGCAGTGCACCCTATGAAGAATGGGATAATCCGTTCGATGACGTATTTAATGCAAAAGATGGTACAATTTCACGTGATGAACCGACACTTGCATTCCAGGATGAACAAGGCAACAATTATCCTACAGTATGGAATAACCTGGATCCGAATAGTCCAGTTCAAATACCTTTGATGGTCAATTCAGGAAATCCATTCTATGAAGATCGCCTGATTTCTATTGGCTTACCGCCGGGATATAATCAAAATGCAGCCGGACTGGCGATCGAAAATGTTTCTGTAGTAGGACGACAGGCAGATGTCTGGACCAAAGGAGACAATGGAGGTACTGCCTATACCAATTTAATTGTGACACCAAAGAATGGCATCTATGATTATCCTGATCTGGCTATTGTCGCTCGTCCACACGACGTGAAGGGTGAGTTGTTCAGTGACGGTCCTCACGTATTTGATACCTTACAGTTTTCTGTTCACTTCAGAAAACCTGTGTCGCCGGTAGCCATATCCGGTCATGAAGGCAGCTGGTCAATAGATGCCGGAACCGATAATTTTACTTTTCATTTGAATGGATACGATGTGGATAGTATGCGATTTTCGTTGAAAGAGATCACAATGGAATACAAACGAAGTGATCAGGAAAGCGATGAATGGACAACCATGAGTGATGGAAATCAATTGACTTATGATTACCTGCGTCAGTACTTCTATGACTTCATTGCTACTTATCCAACACCAGTCTATCCGTTTGTATGGAATATCAAAGATCTGAATTTACCTGACGGGCAATATCTGATCAGAGCCAGGGCAACCGGTAAGAATGGTGGGTTTAACTATTCCAATGTATACAGTGGTACGATTGATCAAACCAGGCCGGAAGTAGAACAGATCTCCTATGTAGAGCTTGATACTACTTTCTATAATAGTACACTGATCAGGGTTCAGTTCACTGAAACGATGCTGGCGAATTTGTTTAATCCTTCGATGATCTCATTATATGATCAGACAGCAGGCAGCGATGCTGCAGGACTGATCCACGAAATCTATGCAAATGGCAATACGCTTAATATTTACCTGGATAAGGACATGGCTCGTCTGAAAAATGGAAATAACCTGTTGCTGACGATCAATAAATCATATGCTGATGCAAATGGGAATGAAATGGCAGCAGATGTTTCTCACTCATTTAAGTTGATATCTACCAAAGTTTCAGGAGTATCCGTTTCGCTGACAGACGATGATTACATCAGTACCGTTAATTCCAGTTTAGGATTGAAACTGAAAGATTATCAACTCGATGGAAACCTGTATGCCTTGGATAGCATCAGCATAGCGTATCGATCGGATAATACCACAGCAAACTGGAACATCGCGAAGATTGTCAGCAGGGCTGAATTGCTCACCGGAAGCGAACAAAATGCAGCTGGTATACAATTCTTGACAGACTGGTCTGGTAAAGGAGCAGGAGGAGCGAATCTCGCAGACGGTCCCTATCAGTTAAGAGCTGATGTATATCATGCAGGTAGTATTGTGTATTCATCAGATGCTTTGTCGGTTATCATTGATACCACTGCACCGGTTTTCACAGAAAGCTTTGCACCTAAGGACAGTATCTTAGGTTTGGGTATTCCAATGTCATTTAAGTTTAATGAAGCATTAGAAGTACAATCACTGGCAAGTCTTACAATTACTCCGAAAACTCCCGGTGACACCGTCACTACTCCTGTAGCATTAAATATCTCCGGAGGGTATTATGATGTAATCATCAACAGTTCGGACATTGTTACCTACTTCAGGGATCAGTTTTATGCGGAATATGCTGGCGATTCACTCTGGGTTTCACTCAGCAACTTCACGGATGTTTACGGTAATGCTTTTGCAGGTACGCTCAGGGTAGCTATGTATGTGCCTACCTCTGCGGCAGTTGCAACCTCTTTGGTAGGATCAGATCTCAGTGGACGACATATACCGGAGACCGGAGCGATTGAGCTGAACTGGAATGAAACCTCTTCAGATTACACGATGTATGAAGTGGAAAGATCACCTGATGGTAAAGAGTTCACCGTTATCAATACGCAACAAGCAGGTGATGCTGATGAATACCTGTTGATGGATTACACCAGTATTACTGATGTACTTTATTATCGGGTCAATCAATTGGATGCTAATGGCAATCATTTATATACGAAGACGATCGCTGTTATGGAGAATGGAATGCAGGATGATATCAACATCATTCCTTATCCAAATCCAATCAAAAGAGGTGATTACCTGTCAATCAGTTTACAACTGACAGATCTGGATGACGATGTGCAAATAGAATTGATGAATACCCAGGGGCAATTGAAATTCAGTAAGCAGATTCGCCCTGAAGACTTATCTGACAACTTGTATAAAATACTGATAACAAATGAGTTGAATAGCGGACTTTACTTCATTAGAGTAAGGCAGGGTGCTTTCACAAGCACTTCAAAACTAATGATTGAATAAAGGCTGATTTACAGCTGATAGTTCAAGTGTAGTGTTACCTTTTCAAACCTGATCCCTACAATATTTTGGGGTCAGGTTTTGGAGGGGTAAATCAAGGAGAAAGATTCTAAAACTTAAAAACGTATCAAACCTTCTTATGCCGTAAATTCAGTGAGTTGCGGTTATGCGCTAAAAGTAAGGATCGATTATCCTGATAGCTATTGAGCAATCCGACAACCTCCTTCAGATCACTGCTATTAAGGTTTTTATAGGCAGGTCTTCCAATCGCAAGGTCCCATTTTACAGCAAAAAAATTGTCGAGCGCAATTCTCCAGTAGCAATGATTCTTAAAGTTCAGACCGGGATAAAGAGACTCCAATTTATTTCCCATATCGAAGTATTCCCTGATAAGCTTTTCTCTTTCCATTTGTTGAATCACCTTGTGTTGAATCAATGTCTGTAACCTTTCCAGGTGCCACCATATTTGTAATCAGGCAGTTTCTGAAAATCAGGAAGACAGGATTGACAGACAAAAAACCATTCTTTAGCCGGTTGAAAGCCTTTCTTTTTTGAAACCGGATCCAAACTCTTTTTAAGCTTAGCTAATAATTTACCGGATAAGTTTGGTACCTGTATCCGATACATGACCTCCTGGTCATTGCCACATGATGGACAGTTCTTATATTTCATCAGACTAGTAAAAAACAGTTTTAAAAGAGATTCCCCCTTCTTTGATAAAGTCCAGGTAGCGAAAAGTACTTCTTTTGTTCCTGTCCCAGAATACAATCACCCGGTTGGACTGTTCGATCATCATCAAATTTCGTTTATGTGAAGCCTTGGAACCGTAAGCTGCATAATCAGGTAGAATTACCTGAGCTGGAATATCTTGATCCAACGCGAATTCCTGCGCCATTCTGTCGGCACCTACCTTGCCACTGGTAACCAAAACATCAAATGATTCCGCTGACAGTTCTTCGAATAACATTTCCCGATCAGTAAAGTCCCTGGTACTTAAAACTGATAATTTAACCATCTTAATCAACAATTACTGTTCTATTGATTCAGCGCTAAATGCCATGATAATTTCTTCTTCCATCATGTATTGAATTTCTATAGGGTTGCAACATACTTCGCAATCTTCAATGTAGTTCTGTGATCTGATAGACGGATCGATCAACATGGAAATCTCCTCACCGCAATAAGGACAACCAAAGAAGTGTTCAATCATAATTTAGACATTATCACGTTAAATTTTGTATTGATAAATTTTCGATGTTGTAATTGTCAAACTTTGTAATTTTAAGAAATGATGAATTCATAATGATGAATTAAATTTCAAAAGTTTAACTAACTCTTCAATTGAAAATATGCATAACAAATCTGGCGTTATCACCTTTTTTACAATGCAACAGGTTGTCTGGCGTTTTGGTTATCACTTTTTTTCGGACAAATTTTTGACTATTGCACTTGCTGGGAATGCCTCTTTGAATAAACCAATAGTGTCTGAAACAAATAATACCTTCGAAATAAGATTCCGAAGGTATTTATATAATTACTGATTTTTCACTTGATTGTTCCTTACCAAGCACAAGGTTGCACGGTAGGAAGGTAGCCGCAACATTGTGCAATTTTAGTATACACGCTGCAAAGCCCCCCTTGCTCTGGATATCTCGTGAGCAATACCACCTTTGACTTCATTTGCGTCAATGGAGGTTGTAAAACTTTCTACTGCTAACTTCAACATTTTGATTTTTCCGTTTTTCATGTTTTTCGTTTTTCATTTGTTGTTGATCCACAAAACTGAAATACGCTGAAAGCTCCGAATAATAAGTTGATTATCCGTTACATTGTATTGAGTATTTGACCCGAACGATCAAGGGTTCGTTAATTTTCACTTTATCATAGAGATGAAATAGAAAAACAAACTCGTTCAACAGGAAATTTCTACCTTTGCGATCTTAAACTTTAAAGAATCGCCATAGGATCTACTACGCTTCGATCATCTAAGGAATTTCCCGTGAGAAAGAGTAGCACGCACCAAACTGAAATCACTATTCAGTACGTAGAATCCCAAATGTGATTATAACTTATTAAATGATGGAAACAAATCGACCAACAATCAGTACGATAGAACCTGAAGTTCAGGTAATCACCGCCAGGAGTGGGGGTGCCGGAGGGCAGCATGTCAACAAAGTAGAAACGAAGGTCATTCTGAAATGGAATGTCAAGGATTCAGTCGTGCTGACGGATATTCAAAAGAAGCTGGTGACGGTTACCCATAAACACAAACTTACCAAAGCTGGAGAATTGGTAGTAGTGGCGGATAATAAACGTTCTCAACTTCGAAACAAGGAAATCGCCTTCAAAAAGTTAGATAAACTATTGGCTCAGTCGTTCGTCAAAAAGAAAAAACGGATACCAACCAAGCCTTCAAAAAGCGATCAGGAAAAAAGGCTGAAAAGAAAGAAATACCATGGAGAGAAGAAGGAAATGAGAAAGAAGATCTTCTGATAGAGATTATCACTTTGAGATTTGTATTGAAAAGTTTTAGACGTTGTAACTGTTAAACTTTTTGAGTTTAAGAAATGATGAATTCATATCTATGTATTGAATACTAAAATTCACTAATCCTTTAAATCAAAAATCCAGATAATAAATCTGTCGAGATAATTTTTAATAGACATTGTTATTGGGATCAAATTGCCATCAAATAAAAAAGCATGATGGATTATCTGCAGGATTTGTCTCATAAGTAAATAAAAATACCAAGGGTTGGGTATTGTAATCGATTGTGAAAAGAGTGAAATTTATTCTTTTTACCCGTTACTTTTTACGATGACAACACCAACAAATCCCTCGAACATGCTACTCTCCGTAAGATCGATGATGAGCAATAAGAATCTGAAGCTTACTATCAGATTGATCATCGTTTTGATAGCCTGTTTAATTGGACCTGGTAGCCAATATGGTATGACTCAGGACATTCAAAACCCATTGCAGGAAGAGATTCCCGAATTCCAGTCAGGATATGAAGACTTTGGCATGCTCAGGTTTAAAGCCAATCATTTTTTTCATAAGATGGTACAGGTCACTGAGCCTGGCGTTGCTTCCTTTCAGCTGGATTTCAATAGGAACTCCAGCGATAAGAAATCTTACGTACTCAACAGCGATATCAACCTTCCCGTGGGACTTGGTGGTTACAATTGGAGAATCGGGAACTGTTTCATTAATACGCTACAAGTCATTCCTCAGGTAAGAATCAGAATTCTGAGAGATGATGAAGCACTGGGAGATCGATCGCTACCTGTGAGAACACCTAGCTATTTACCGCGAATCCTTTGGAATTTTACCACTTCCAAACTTTGGAACTACCATGATCTAAAATGGAGTTATTACGGGGCATTGAGTGCTTTTCATCATTCAAATGGACAGGACGGAAATGAGTTCAACCCTGATGGCACCATCAATACATACAATGGCAATTTCAGTCAAAACGTCGCTTTTGAGGCCCGTATAGGTTTCACGAAAGCATATCTGCTAAAGGTAAGGTCGAAACCGACGAAAGAGGAAGTAAATATTTTCGATAAAGAGTATTATAACCTGGATTCAATCGGCAATAGAAAAATTGAAAAAGCAGTCAATAAAAACAAGTTGATCAACATTGCAGATGCCTATATCAATGAAATTAACCATCGAATTGCTTTCGAATGGCATCCCGCCGGGTTATCTACTTTAGAGCTGGAGAAACTCAATCTGTATGGCAGACACCGGATCAATTATTTATTCAATTTCAGAAAGATCAAGCGCTTTCAAAGCTACTTTTTCACAAAAGACCATGCCACTGAAAATACCATTGGTGAAAGACGATGGGAGGAGAGCTACAGGATATCAGTACGGGCATCTTTGATCACAACAGCCAATTTGCAAACGGGAAACATCAATGACTTAAGACGGGCCCGGTTTGAAGAACGAATCAACTTGCATCTGACTGTGTACCGAATGATCAAAGGCACAGATAATGCAGCACTATTTCTGAGAGGCACCTATATGGGATCCGATGAATACAATATCTACTTTCAGGATCAGGTATGGTTGCTTCGTTTTGGCTTAGCGTTTGGTTATTTCAATCATGGGTAGTTTAACTTGGATTAACCATTGATTTTAAGATTCAGTATCATCACTAAATAACTTCTTTAAGCCGATAGAAGCGTTGGCCCGTTAAACTAAACACAAATAAAAAAGAGTAACCGTTTTAACACGACTACTCTTTCTAATTGTCAAACAATGAAGCAATTATCCATTAGTGTGTGGTGAGCAGACACCACCAGCACATACTCCTGTAGGACAATGAGGATAACCTGTCAGACAATTGAGACCATCTGCACTAGGTCCACAATGACTGACATATTCAACTAAATCAAAGCCCCCTAAGATGGACTTCTGAGCAGTTTTAGTTAGGTCTTTACTTCCCTGAATGTTTGAAAGATTTTTTAGCATAATTATATCTTTTAGTGTTTAAATTGATAGTGTTGGTTTACACTATTCTTTAAACAGGGCAATGTTGCGTTTAGTTTGAATACAGCAGCATATTTTTTTCTCATTTCAAAATACCCCAAACGCGGTAGGGCAAATCTTACATTTGTCAATATATTTGTGACGATGACAAATCGATCCAATAAAGGATTGATGATCATTTTTTACACACACTAAATAACTGATTAAACTATGAAAGAGAATCAACTAGTCAGCGTTAATCTCATCAGTACTTATCCAATTCAAACCTGGAGTGAGCCGGACAATGAAGGCAAAACAGTGATTGATGCGATTGCTAATGCACAATACTCCATTGATATATCCATTTACGAACTTGGAGGCCCGCATATCGTCAATGCATTGATTGCGGCAAAGAGTAGGGGAGTTTACATTCGGATCATGTTCAACGGTCAGTTTTTTGTAAAAGACAAATCCGATCAATTAAAATATCAACAGCAGACTGAAGTTTCAAAAAGTTTACTGGCCGCACCGGGCACCAATCAGGTAGAAACGCATTGGTCGTGCAACAATTTCAATATAACGCATCAAAAGACGATAATCATTGATGCCAGAAAGGCCGTTATCCCGGGGGATGTAACAGTTAATCGAAAAGCACTTGTCATGACGCTGAATCTGAGTGCCTATCAATGGCTACCAGGAAACGAAGATTTGGAGAAATATAAGTTTTGGGGAAATGGTTACCCAAATACCGCACCGGGCACGAGGGACTTTGGTGTTGTTTTGTCCGAACCGGAATTGGTCAATAAAATTCAGTCAATATTCGATTCCGATTTTAATTGTGCCCCAGGCAATCAGACCAATGATCTGGCAACATCAAATGATGGACTGGTGTGGAGTAATGGTTCCACAGGATTTAGCAAGGAAGGTTATTATCCGTCGATGGGAGCTTATCCCTCCTTTGATCAGCGTCCACAGGATGTTGTCGATCAGGGTAATTCCAGAAAGGCACATATGGCTGTCATTAAGCAGGCAAAGTATTCCTTGATCATCTACAATGAAGAAATGAATGATCAGGAGATCGTAAACGCTATTGTACAAGCAGCTGAATCAGGTGTAAAGGTTAGGGTACTGATGACAGAAGGCAATAAGAATAATAAGCTTTTCGACGAGCTGTACAAGGCAAATGTCGAAATCAGACTGTTTAGAAATGCTACATCCACGACCGCAAACAAGCCTGAATACATGTACATTCATGCCAAGATGATTCTGGCAGACTATGGAGAGGATACTGCTATTGCCTATGTGGGTTCAGAAAACATATCAGGTAACTCACTGAACTTTAATCGCGAATTAGGAGTGATCATTTCCGGGAGTAAGGACAATCAATTGTTTTCAGAAACCTTTGAGTCTGACTGGAAAACAGAAGGATTAATGAATTGGCATGATTATGCTTCCGGAGCTATATCAGAAAAATATGATGAAACAATCAGGTCCCACCATAAGTATTATCCGGCAGGTAACGAAAGTGAAACGACAATACCACCCATGCCATGCGGGCCGGTTATTAAACAGTGAGACAAACAGGAGAATTCGCGTTAAATGCTTTTCGGTATTTAGTGAATATCCGAGTCGTAATTAATGCAGATAGATAGCAAAGTGCTGCAAACCTACTATCCAAAATAAAGAGAGTTGCCGGAGATGAAACAGAACCCTTGTCAATCGATACCTTAGGTCAGGTGAATGCTCCCTGGAGAAGTATCGTCTGACAGTCTTTCGGGTAAACCTGACAGTTAAACAGGAGCATTGTGAAACTTGAAATTCAGGTAGATAATCTCTATTTTACAACTCCCGCAAAAAGAATACCTCGATGGTAAAGCATTTCCTGAATATCTTATTGATGTTGACACCAATTGTTGTCAGTGCACAGGTATGTCAGGGAAACTTTGGTAGTAACATCTTTGAATCAGGTAATTTTGGTTTTGGTACTGTACAGGTAATTCCTTTTGATCCGGGTATTGCTCCCGGCTATACCTATACCAATGCTTTACCTCCCAATGACGGATTTTACTCGATTGCAAACAAACTAAACGCAGGGCAGATTTTTCCCGATTGGCTACCAATCAATGATAACAGCGGTACCGAAGCAGGGTATATGATGGTAGTGAATGCCAGTGTAGCGCCAGGCTTATTTTATGAACAGACGATCACGGGGCTATGTGATAATGTTATCTATGAATTTTCAGCAGATATTTTCAATCTGATAGCTTCTTTTTCAACTGACAGAATTGATCCCAATGTCTCCTTTCTGCTCAACGATCAGGTGGTCTTCAATACCGGAAGCATACCAAAGAACGAAAGATGGAATACTTACGGTTTTACATTCACCACTGCACCGGGACAGGAAACGCTTAAGTTATCTCTAAGGAATAATGCACCGGGAGGAATAGGAAACGACCTGGCGTTAGACAATATAACTTTCAGACCCTGTGGCGCTACTGCCAAAATATTACCGGAAACTGTTGCCAATATATGCGAAGACGGACAACCCATTGATATCCTGGCCACTGTGGAAGGAGCAAACTTTGAGGATATTTTTGTACAATGGCAACAAAGCTTTGATGGCGGATCTACCTGGCTCAACCTCGAAGATGAAACCAACAGCAGCTATGCCTTCACCAATCTGGAAGCAGGTGATTATTTCTATCGATATCTGCTCGCCGATACCAAAGAAAAACTTGGCAATCCGAGATGCAGGACTATTTCCAATGTAAAAATCGTACGGGTAATCCCAAAATTTGTCAATGTCACAGACTCAGTCTGCATCGGACTATCAGGTGTCATCGGCGAACAGGAGTTTTTTGAAGCCGGTACTTACATCGATACCCTGACCAATATTATTGGGTGCGACAGCATTGTCACTCTGGATTTATCTGTTATAGAAGAAGAACTGAAGGGAGTTTTCGCGATCAAAGACCCATCCTGTACGGATGAAAATGATGGTAACATCAAAGTAGAGTCTTTTAGCAATCAAGGTCCTTATCAGATCATGGTAAATGGTCAATCCTTTAGCGGACCGGGAAACCAATTCAATTTAACGGCAGGAAACTACTTCTATCAGGTAACAGATCGATACGGTTGCCTGTTGGATACACTGATTAGAGTGAACGAACCACCACCATTTACAATTGACCTGGGAACGGATCAAAACCTGACGTTAGGGGAGACGTTAAGCGTAGCAGTAACGGCTTCTGATTCAGTTACCTCATATAGTTGGCTACCAAACACTATTGAATGTCAGCCGCCATGTGAGTCTTTCAGTTTACTGCTTCCGGAATCACAAACGGTATCGGTTACTGCTATTTCAGTCAATGGATGTATTGCTACAGATGAGCTATTAGTAAGCATAGACGGAACGCTGGAATTGTTCACACCCAATGTCTTTACACCCAATGGTGACGGAGTAAACGACTACTTCACGATCTTCAACAAATCAGCATTCAATGCCATTCAGAACATAACTGAGTTACACATATTCGATCGCACAGGAAGGGAGATGTTCAGGAAACAGAATTTTCCCGTTGGATTGGAAACAGCAGGGTGGGACGGTAGTAAATCCGGAGCAGAAGCACCATCGGGTGTCTATTTTTATGCTGCGGTACTGACACTAATTAACGAGGAACAGATAACAATTTCGGGAAACCTATCGTTGTTTCGGTAAGCTTAATTTGTAAATGTATAGCCTAAAAAGAGCGGAAAGATCACCAGAATATTCAGGAACAGGTACAAGCGATCTGAGGGTTCTGCTTTATTGCAATCATTGAATAATTGATTTACATTAGCGAATATATAAAGTGTATTTCGATAAATGGAGCTGATCATCAGAACGACCGGAAAAGTCGTTATAACACGGTGACTGAACTAATTATAGCACGATGTTTGTTATCAAAATATTGTTTAAAAAATAATAAAGGTAAAAGGTTTTGAATATAGTTTTAAGTCTGATAATCGCTGTAAGCAGTATACAAGTTTCCGGATGGGAAATATTTGCTGATACAAGATATAAATTAGAGTGGGTAGAAGAACTGGGTGCAGATGTAGAGCTTCCGATTTTTAGCGACAAACTGAAGGCGATGGACGGAAAAGAAATTACACTAACAGGTCATTATCTACCGATGGAAATGAGAGGGAAGAGCATCATTCTTTCTCAAATGCCGTTCTCATCTTGCTTCTTCTGTGGTGGAGATGTTGGACAAGAATCAATTGCAGAAGTGATTTTTAAAGGCAAAAAACAGCAATTCAGGCCTGATCAGTTACTTACCATTAAAGGAAAGCTAAAGCTTAATGTAGATGATTTTGATCACCTGGCACTGGTTTTAGAAGATGCGGTGGTCGTCAGATCATAATCACCAATTTGATCAGATTTCTTTTGAAGAGCACAATTGCAACAGTGCAAGTTAATTGTGAAACCCAGTTGAATCAATTATCTTACTAAATAAAATACGCTTGCTATGAAAATGTTATCTGCCTTTAGAATATTCAAACAGGAGTCATTAGATGTACAACAGGTGATAAGCTCCGACTGGGCAGAAAGGCGTAGCGTACTTAATAATAATGTCAACTTGTTTTGCTGGGAAAGACCCATAAACCCCTCTATCACAGCTTACCTTCAAAATATCATACACAAAAATCCTGATTACTTAGAACTAAAGGTCTGTCAAGATGATCTCACAGTTAAATTAAACAAAGTGCAACACACCTGGGATGAAGTTGCAACAATAGATGGCACTGACTTTTGGGAAGACGTCCGAAAAGTAGTTCATGATTTCCTTGAATTCTCTGATGACAAATCCGGAACAGTCCATCTAAAACTCGTCGACGATAATTCCTGCACTAAATTCCATACTGACAGGTATACTTTACGACTTTTTACAACTTATATCGGCAATGGTACTGAATGGTTGCCGGAAGATGCGGTAAACAGATCAGGTTTGGGAACTACCAACGAAAAAATTGTAAAAAAGCCTCATAAGATTAAACAGCTTGGTACCGGTGACATAGGAATTTTAAAAGGAGAACTTCAGATACGTAGCAAAAATAGATTCAGGTATGGCATTGTTCACAGATCACCTGAAATCGAAGAGCAAGGAGCTAAACGGATCATCTTGAGGGTGGATATCTAAATAGTGAACTTTTCATTGCGTTTAAGTTGTAGAGTCAAATCATCATCAAACTTTCTTTTTAGATGAACCGTTAATTCGGTATCTAACAGGGTAGAACTCAATGTGCTTTGATCGGATCATAAGCTAACATAAAAAATGATTAGAAGACCATCGCAACTTCTTTCTTCGTGCCCCTCAAAAAGTAAATCGCTCGCCCATTGAGTAACATCTCCATACCGTTGAGTCAAATATTGAGAAGATTAGATTAAACGCTGATTTTAATAAATGATTTTAGCTCATTGAAAGGGCTGATAGAAGAATTCTCATTTAAACTTCAATTAGTATAAAATAAATTCTCTATATTTACTTCATTGAAGTATTTATTATATGAAGAAGAATAGATTAGGAGAATTTCAGGAGCTAATCCTAATGACTGTCATCGTATTACAGGACGAAGCATACGGCAATGAGATTCAAAGAGAACTAGAAGAGCGTCTCGATGAGCGCCTAAGTGTTGGCGCTATTCAGACAGCCTTGAAAAGAATGGAAGAAAAGGGTTTCCTTACCTCCGAATGGGGAGAATCAACTCAAAAAAGGGGAGGGAAGCGAAAGAGAATATATTCTGCAACGCCCTATGCACATGAGGTACTTCACCACATGAAAAATATCAGAAGTCGGCTGTGGATGGCCATGCCGAATCCAGGCACTACCTGACTTCAGTGAATGAATCAACGACAACAACAACACTCGGCAAAACTTATGAATAAAAAGAAATCAATTCCAAGACTCCCTCTGAAACTTATCAGATGGATTTGCAGGGAATGTTACCTCGAAGAACTGGAAGGCGATATGGAGGAACGCTTCGAAGACAATGTAGAAAGGTATAACCTGCAAAAAGCCAGGAGTATCTATTACCTGGACACCATCAAACTGCTAAGACCTGCCTTACTGAAAAGGCTGGGGGGAGATATTCACTTAAATCAATATGGCATGCTCAAACATCATTTACTCATTTCATTTAGAAGCTTTTTAAGATATAAAGGCACCTTTTTGATCAATTTATTTGGTCTCTCCAGTGGGTTAGCTGCTGTTTTGTTCATTTACCTGTGGGTTCAGGACGAAATGAACATCAACAGGTTCAATGAACCTGACAGCCAGCGACATGTACAGGTCATTCACAGCTATCCTACTTCCGGAACTATGTATACCAATGAAAAGGGATTTACTCCAAACCCATTGTATTCAACACTCCCCGAACTGTTTCCCGAAATAGACTATTCATTTCCTGTAAAAACTCATGCAAGTTATAAAGGCGTCTTATCTGCAGGAGATCAACACCTGAGAGCGACTTATCAGTTTGCCGGCACGGGCTATTTCAAAGTATTTCCGGGAGATTTTATTCATGGGGATAAATTCAGTATTCTGGAAGACAAAAAATCTATTGCCATCTCAAAACAGTTGGCAATTGCCCTGTTTAATTCCACTGAAAAAGCCATGGGTAAGCTTGTGGAGTTAAAAGACGAATCATTTGGTGGAAGTTATGAGGTTTCAGGAGTGTTTAATCCCGGCAATACTTCTGATCGATTTGATATCCTGTTTAGCTATGAAAGGTTCAAAGACCTGGACTATATGCAATGGTACAATGGCGGCACTCAGGCCCATCTGGTTTTGAAGGAAGGTGTAGATATAGAAGAGTTCAACGCTAAAATCAAACATTTTATGGCACGTGTTTACGAAAACTCCAAAGATTTGTTGTACGCGCAACCTTACCAGGAAAGATATTTACATGGTAAATATAAAATGGGAGTTCCTGTGGGCGGACGAATAGCATACGTAAAGCTGTTCTCTGTCATTGCACTGTTTGTGTTGATTATAGCCTGTATCAACTACATGAATTTCTCGACAGCAAAAGCTACGCGTCGAATCAAGGAAACGGGTATTAAAAAAACAATCGGCGCTCGTCGTTCCAATCTGATTTATCAATTTTTTGGTGAGTCAATGTTGCTGGCTCTGTTATCCTTGCTGATCGCATTGATTATTGTAGTCAGTTTTCTGCCTCAGTTTAATCACATCACAGGAAAGACATTGTCTATTTTCCCCAATCAACAGGTGGTGATTGCTTTTCTGGGAATCACTATCATAACCGGTTTAATATCAGGGATTTATCCCGCATTACATTTGTCGGCATTTAAGCCAGCAGAGGCGTTGAAAGGAAAACTGCAGCTGAACACAAACGGCTTATTTGTCCGCAAGTCGCTGGTCATCTTTCAGTTTGCTATATCAGCCATTTTAATTGTTTCAGTCATTGTCATCTATCAGCAGGTAGAATTTATCCAGACTAAAAACCTGGGATATGAAAAAGATCACATCATCACCTTCCCAAAGGAGGGCAAACTACAAGCTGATTTTGAGCCATTTCTGACTGAAATAAGAAAGATTCCAGGAATAGAAAAAGCCTCTCAGATGTACGGTGATCTGCCGGGAAGGATTTCCTTTTCGCATGGCTATAAATGGGAAGGTATGGAAGAAGCAGATAAAAAACTGAGGTTTTATCGGATTCAGGGAGGATATGATCTGGTGGATTTGCTAGGCATCAAACTAAAAGACGGCAGAACATTTTCCAGAGAGTACGCCACTGACAAGGACGCCATCATCCTCAATCAGACAGCTGTTGATATGATCGGTCTGGACAATCCGGTGGGTAGAAAAATTGGAAACCTGAACCCTAATGTTCCTGATAAAGAAATCATCGGAGTGATCGAGAATTTTCATTTTCAGTCTTTGCAGGAGGAAGTGAAACCATTTTTCTTTTCACTGAGTAATCTGGGAAATCATTTCCTAATCAAAGTAAGGGCTGGGGAGGAAGCCCAAACTATCGAAAAGGTAAAAACTTTATACGAACAATTCAATGAAGGCTATCCGTTCGAATTCCGATTCCTCGATGACAACTACCAGGCGATATACGCCGCTGAAAAACGAATAACAGTGCTTTCCCGTTATTTCGCAACCATTGCCATTGTTATTTCCTTATTGGGCTTGCTTGCCTTGACCTCTTTCAGCATCCAGGGGAGAAACAAAGAAATCGCGATCAGAAAAATACTGGGATCCAATAGTGGCCAACTGGTCAGATTACTCTCCCGTGACTTCATGTTACTGGTATTGATAGGTATATTTCTGGCCATACCGATCAGTTTTCTGCTCCTGAGAAGCTGGCTCGATGAATTCGCCTACCGGATAGAACTGAAGCCAACCTATTTCATCGTAGGCGGGATCCTGATGGTTTTAATCGCTTGGATTACCATATTAAGTCAGACTGTTAAATCTGCCAATATCAATGTATCGGAAAGTCTTCGCACGAACGATTAAAAGGCTGATCTGCCAGGTTCACTAATATCAGGCAATTACTGCTCTTAGATAGAGTGGTAATTGCTCATCTCGTATTACATTTGGATATGGATGAAAAATTAGTGAAGCTTTCCTCGAATCCCGTATTCGCAGACCTGACAGCAGATGAACTGAACACGATGATGCCCATAATCACGAGAGCGACCATCAAGACGGGAGAAATTATATTTGATCTCAACAAGAAGCCGGAAAATCTCTATTTTGTAGAATCGGGTAGCTTTCAACTTAAGTTGCGAAACAATGAATATAAAACTTTACGCGAAGGAGAACTAATCGGTGAAATCGGAATCATCGACAATGAGTTTCGAACCGGAATTGTCACTGCGGCAGAAGATTGCACGGTCATCAAAATTTCTGGTGAAGGCTTATTTCACGATAGCACCATTCCGTCTTCCGCATCATTGAAAATCCTGATGGCTCTCAGCAAACGAATTATAGGCTATCTGAAGCAACGGGAGCATGTGTCAACTAAAGAGATTATCCAGAGTGGAGAAGGTGATGAGGTTGAATTTAAGTCTACATTGAGATGGAATTTATATAGCAATAAAAAGGACAAGGCAATCGAAAAAGCTGTTCTCAAAACATTGGTTGCTTTTCTGAATACCAATGGCGGATTGCTGCTGGTAGGAGTAGCTGATGATGGAAGTATCCTGGGGTTAGAAGCTGACAGATTCGAAAACCATGACAAACTGCAACTGCATCTGACCAATATGATCAAAGATCGGATAGGGCCTGTATTTTTTAAATATATCAATTTCTCGATCGAATCAATCGATGACAAAGACATCCTGAGAATAGAATGTAATCCTTGTCAGAGGCCTGCTTACTTTCGCGATGATCAGACTGATCACTTTTTCATTAGAAGTGGACCTGCAACCATTGATCTCAGACTGAGTAGAGTATTTGATTATATCAATGCCAGAAATGAATAATGGTACAAAAAAGAAAAACATCGGTAGCGACAGCATTTCTGTTTTCGCCAGCGATGTTTTCCGCTAAATTGCGCATTCTTGCTTTACGCTTCTTAAGTCCTTGTTGCTTTGAACTAAGTCGTGATATTTGACCTGGTTCTGAGATCCCTTTCCTCATCCTCTGTGGAAGGGCTGCTATTGCCGGGAATCCTGTATAATTCTCGTTTGGCTGGGTGTTCACTGAAAATATATTCTGCTGCATCGCTGAACTTCACACAATTTGCATGAAGTGCATTTAACCGCTCGGTTCTTTCCTGCGCAGCAGTACTTCTGATTCCTTTTTCATTCTCCTGATCGCTGTTTGCTTCTTCCAGCGCAGTTGCCAGTGGTTTGATTGTCTCTAACAATTCTGCAGGGGCATTTACAGCGGAAAGTTCTGATGCCAGTGAATCTACAACGGTAGCCAATGTGTTCATGTAAGTAATTAACTCAGCCTGTTTATTTCTAATCTTCCAGTAGCCGGTCAGGTTAAACCGTTTCAGACTGGCCGGATCATTGCCAAATGCCTTTTTCACCCAGTATCTGAGTGATTTGACCGTTGTATCACATTCCTTGATAACGGCCAGTAAGGATTGTGTTTTGAATCCCAAAACACCTCTGGCAACACTGTCGCCACCTTCTGACAGACTAATATGATATTGCGAATCCAGTTCTGAAACCAATGTTTCATTGAGATCGGGATCGAATGCAGTAAATTCCTGAAGGTCTGTTTGAAGGGCTTTTAAAATGATACTGGCGTGCTCCAGTAATCTAGCTATTGCTATACTAAATGATTTTCTCATCTTTTAATAGACAGTTTAATAGTTATAAATTAATTAAATGGACTTAAGTTATTAGCTAGTACGAAGGTACTAAAAAAAGGTTATACTTAGCTAAAATTATTATAATTAATTCTTTTAAATAGAGAAGCAATTTTATAATTACCCGTCAGAAAGTGTTCTATAATCAGTCGTTTAACCAGAAAACAAGATGTCTCACGAGTCTTCAATGCAGCTATCATCACCTTTGCCTGATGGAATTGATCGTATAGTAATTAATCAATAAAGAAACCGGGAAGTTGCTAAAAGACTCATTGCATTCAATTAACGTAACCCCGAGGTTGCTTGTAGAGTCTTTGCCCAATTATACGGAGCTCTTGCGCTATGTTATGGAGTCTTTGCGCCATTATGTAGAGCCTTTGCGTTAAAATATGGAGTCTTTGCGTCATTATGCAGAGTCTTTGCGCTAAAATATGGAGTCGTTGCGCCATTATGCAGAGTCTTTGCGTTAAAATATAGAGTCTTTGCGCAACAATATTGAGTTTGGGATGAGAAAAATGGTTTCCGTTTTATTGTGCAGCCATAGTAGTTGAAGATTACACTGTTATCAAAGTTTGAGTTTACACTACCTACTACTAAATTACCTGAATTAATTAATCAGAATTCAACTCAGCAATCGCAACCTTGTTGCAATTAAATTGGTGTTGACTTAGCTTTACTCCACTTAAACAAATTCAATCTCGATTGAATGAATTGTTTGTACGCTCTAAATCACCAGCAAATAAGTAAATGATGAAC